>NZ_JACARN010000001.1:0-175339 GCF_013386605.1 Pseudomonas sp. IPO3749
GAAGTGGGGCGAATTATAGACAGTTACAATTCGCCGTCAACACCTAATTTCAGTTTTATTCGGATTTGAGCGTAATACGTGCAAAGGCCTTCTTGCCAGCCTGACAAACATGGGTAGCACCCAGCTCATATATAAAGGTGCGATCCACAACCTCACCATCTATACGCACACCACCGGAACCCAGGAGGTCACGCGCAACCGCAGAGTTCTTGACCAGGCCTGCCTTATTAAGCACAGCCGCGATGGGCATCGCCTCGGCAGCAGACAGCTCAATCTCCGGCAGATCATCCGGCAGCTCGCCATCCTTCATGCGATTGCCCGCAGCACGGTGAGCATTGGCAGCAGCCTCTTCACCATGGAAACGCGCAACAATCTCTTCGGCCAGCTTGATCTTCACATCCCGCGGATTCGCACCCGCCTCTACTTCAGCACGCAGCGCATTGATCTCATCCATCGAGCGGAAGCTCAACAACTCGAAGTAACGCCACATCAGTGCATCAGGAATCGAAACAAGCTTGCCGTACATCACACCCGGCGCTTCCTGGATACCGACATAGTTGCCCAGGGACTTGGACATCTTCTTGACGCCATCCAACCCTTCCAACAACGGCATGGTGAGGATGCACTGCGCTTCCTGCCCATACGCGCGCTGTAGCTCACGCCCCATCAACAGGTTGAATTTCTGATCGGTGCCACCCAGTTCAACGTCCGCGCGCAAGGCGACCGAGTCGTAACCCTGAACCAGCGGATAGAGGAACTCATGTATAGCGATCGGCTGATTGGTGGAGTAGCGCTTGTCGAAGTCATCACGCTCAAGCATGCGCGCAACGGTGTACTGAGAGGTCAGACGAATGAAGTCCGCCGGCCCCATCTTGTCCATCCAAGTAGAGTTGAATGCAACTTCAGTCTTGGCCGGATCGAGAATCTTGAACACCTGGGTCTTGTAGGTCTCGGCGTTATCGAGCACCTGCTCACGCGTCAGCGGCGGGCGCGTCGCGCTCTTGCCACTCGGATCACCGATCATTCCGGTGAAGTCACCGATAAGGAAGATGACCTGATGCCCCAGCTCCTGGAACTGGCGCAGCTTATTAATAAGCACGGTATGACCCAGGTGCAGATCCGGCGCGGTCGGATCAAAGCCAGCCTTAATACGCAGGGGCTGGCCACGCTTGAGCTTTTCGATCAGCTCAGCTTCAACCAACAGTTCTTCCGCACCACGTTTTATCAGCGCTAGCTGCTCTTCAACCGACTTCATAACAGACCCGCAAGGCTCAGATTCAAAAGGGAACCAACCATACAAGATCAGGGACTAATTACAAGTTTTGCCCTGCGAACGGACACCGTTCAGCAAGCCCAGCGTTCGCGAGCTTGCGCCACAGATGATTTGGTTATATTTTATACAGTTATTTCATCTTCATCATGTCATTCATCTTTTCCATTTCATCTTCAAAGTCAAATTACCTATGACCACTGAACCGTCTAAAGCGCCGCCGCTTTACCCGAAGACCCACCTGCTCGCCGCAAGTGGTATCGCCGCCCTTCTCAGCCTGGCACTCCTGGTATTCCCTTCCAGTGACGTAGAAGCCAAACGAACATCCCTGAGCCTTGACCTGGAAAGTCCAGTTGAACAACTGACACAAGATCAAGACGCTTCCGACGCGCAACAAGCCACAAATGCACCGACCGAATCACCGTTCGCCCAGATAGAAAGCAGCCCGGAAGATACCCAGCAAGCCGCCCAAGAGCCGTCTGCGCCGGTCGCCGATGCCGCCAAGAGCCCCCAACACCGCGAAGTGATCGTGGCCAAGGGCGACACATTGTCGACCCTGTTTGAGAAAGTCGGCCTCCCTGCTGCCACCGTCAATGAAGTACTGGCCAGCGACAAGCAAGCCAAGCAATTTACCCAGCTCAAACACGGTCAGAAACTTGAATTCGAACTGACACCTGATGGTCAGTTGCACAACCTGCACAGCAATGTCAGCGACCTCGAAAGCATCACCCTGACCAAAGGTGCCAAGGGCTATGCCTTCAATCGCATCACCACCAAACCCGTGATGCGCTCCGCCTACGTACACGGCGTTATCAACAGCTCGCTGTCACAATCCGCAGCCCGCGCCGGCCTGTCCCACAGCATGACCATGGACATGGCCAGTGTGTTCGGCTACGACATCGACTTCGCTCAGGACATCCGCCAAGGCGACGAATTCGACGTGATCTACGAGCAGAAAGTCGCCAACGGCAAAGTCGTCGGCACTGGCAATATCCTCTCCGCGCGCTTTACCAACCGCGGCAAAACCTACACCGCCGTGCGTTACACCAATAAACAAGGCAACAGCAGCTACTACACTGCCGATGGCAATAGCATGCGCAAGGCCTTTATCCGCACCCCGGTGGACTTCGCTCGTATTAGTTCGCGTTTCTCCATGGGTCGCAAGCATCCAATTCTGAACAAAATCCGCGCCCACAAAGGTGTGGACTATGCTGCCCCGCGTGGCACGCCAATCAAAGCTGCCGGCGACGGCAAGGTACTGTTGGCCGGTCGTCGCGGCGGTTACGGCAATACTGTGATCATCCAGCACGGCAATACTTACCGTACGCTGTACGGCCACATGCAAGGCTTCGCCAAGGGCGTGCAAACCGGCGGTACCGTGAAGCAAGGCCAGGTGATCGGCTATATCGGTACTACCGGCCTGTCCACTGGCCCGCACTTGCACTATGAGTTCCAGGTCAATGGCGTCCACGTCGACCCACTGGGCCAGAAGCTGCCGATGGCCGACCCGATCGCCAAGGCCGAGCGCGCCCGTTTCATGCAACAAAGCCAGCCCTTGATGGCGCGCATGGATCAAGAGCGCTCCACCCTGCTGGCTTCGGCGAAGCGTTAAGGTATGCCTCTCTATATAGGCGTGATGTCCGGGACCAGCCTCGACGGCCTGGACATTGCCTTGATCGAGCAAGACCCGGCGATCAAGTTGATCGCCACGCACTACATCCCAATGCCAGATACCCTGCGCGCCGAGCTGCTTGCCCTATGCGCCAGCGGGCCGGATGAAATCGCCCGCTCCGCCATTGCCCAACAGAAATGGGTGACCTTGGCCGCACAAGGTATTCACGCTCTACTCGATCAGCAAAAGCTCAAGCCGCAGGATATTCGTGCGATAGGCAGCCATGGCCAGACCATCCGCCATGAGCCTGCCCGGGGTTTTACCGTACAGGTCGGTAATCCGGCCTTGCTCACCGAGCTGACGAATATCACCGTGGTCAGCGACTTCCGCAGCCGCGATGTGGCCGCCGGTGGTCAGGGCGCCCCGCTGGTGCCTGCATTCCACGAAGCGCTGTTTGGTGAGCGCACCGGTAACCGTGCCGTATTGAATGTGGGAGGTTTCAGCAACCTCAGCCTGATCGAGACTGGCAAGCCTGTCGCCGGCTTCGACTGCGGCCCGGGCAACGTCTTACTGGATGCATGGATTCACCAACAACGCAGCGAGCACTTTGATCGCGATGGTCAGTGGGCAGCCAGCGGCAAGGTCGAGCCAAAGTTGCTCAATGCCCTGCTGAGCGACCCCTTCTTCGTGACCAAAGGCCCCAAGAGCACTGGGCGCGAAGTGTTCAACCTGGAATGGCTGCGCCAACACCTTGGCCGCTTGCCTGCATTTGAGCCTCAGAATGTGCAGGCAACGCTGCTTGAGCTGACCGCCCTGACGATCGTTGAGTCCCTACAGTCGGCCCAATCCCAGACAGAAACATTGCTGGTATGTGGCGGCGGCGCTCACAACGCCACGCTGATGAACCGTCTGGCCACCCTGCTTCCGTCAACTCAAGTCAGCAGCACCGCTACCTACGGGGTGGATCCCGACTGGGTCGAAGCCATGGCCTTCGCCTGGCTGGCCCACTGCTGCCTCGAAGGCATTGCCGCCAACCGCCCGAGCGTCACAGGCGCACGCGGGCTTCGAGTACTGGGAGCGATCTACCCCGCCTAAAATATCCGGACAGCAAAACGCCGCTTGGCCTATCACAGCCAAGCGGCGTTTTTGTATGCGCTACAGATCAGATCGAGAACGAAGACCCGCAACCACAGGTCGTGGTGGCATTAGGGTTCTTGATCACGAAACGCGAACCTTCCAGACCTTCCTGGTAATCCACCTCGGCACCTGCCAGGTATTGGAAGCTCATCGGATCCACGACCAAGCTCACGCCCGCGCGCTCAACGATGGTGTCATCATCGGCCACATCTTCATCGAAGGTAAAACCGTACTGAAACCCTGAACAACCGCCGCCCGTAACGAATACGCGCAGCTTCAAGCGATCATTACCCTCTTCATCGACCAGGCTCTTCACCTTGTGCGCAGCACCGTGGGTGAATTGCAAAGCCGTGGGGGTGAAGGATTCAACGCTCATGCTGATAATCTCCCGGCGTACCGCCGCCATATGCGTAATGGCGGCATTATCCGCTTCTCCTAGAAAAGCGGTCAACTATTGTTACGGTATATCAATCTGCGCTGCCGCCATTAAAAACACAAAAGGCCCGATCAACGGGCCTTTTGCGCAACCACCTGAAAGTCTTAAGGCAGCATGCCCGCGTGGGACAAGCCCAGCTTCTCATCCAGGCCGAACAAGATGTTCATGTTCTGCACCGCCTGGCCCGACGCGCCCTTGACCAGGTTATCGATCACCGACAGCACCACCACCAAGTCGCCATCCTGTGGACGGTGCACAGCAATCCGGCACACATTGGCACCGCGTACGCTGCGGGTCTCCGGGTGGCTACCAGCAGGCATCACGTCGACGAACGGCTCATTGGCGTAACGCTTTTCAAAGAGCGCTTGCAGGTCGACCGAGCGGTCAACCACCGTTGCGTACAACGTCGAGTGAATACCGCGGATCATCGGCGTCAGGTGCGGCACGAACGTCAGGCCCACATCCTTGCCAGCCGCGCGACGCAGCCCCTGGCGGATTTCCGGCAAGTGACGGTGACCTTTCACTGCATAGGCCTTCATGCTTTCCGACGTCTCGGAGTACAGGGACCCTACGGCAGCACCACGACCGGCGCCACTGACGCCCGACTTGCAATCTGCGATCAAACGCGAAGCATCCGCCAACCCAGCTTCCAGCAACGGCAGGAAACCCAGCTGAGTAGCGGTCGGATAGCAACCCGGCACCGCAATCAGGCGCGCTTGCTTGATCTGCTCACGATTGACTTCCGGCAGGCCGTACACCGCCTCTTCCAACAGCTCCGGCGCACCGTGAGGCTGACCGTACCACTTGGCCCATTCATCAGCGTCCTGCAGACGGAAATCCGCCGACAGATCGATCACCTTGGTGCCCGCCGCCAACAGTTCACCGGCCAATGCGTGGGCAACGCCGTGCGGGGTGGCGAAGAACACCACGTCGCAGGCGCCCAGGGTCTTGATGTCCGGGACGCTGAATGCCAGGCCGTCGTAGTGGCCTCGCAGGTTCGGGTACATATCGGCCACGGCCAGCCCGGCCTCGGATCGGGAAGTGATGACCACCACCTCAGCTTGCGGATGCTGTGCCAACAGACGCAGCAATTCGACACCGGTGTAACCCGTGCCGCCGACGATACCGACCTTGACCATAAACCTGCCCTCAACGAACCCACTGGAAAGCCGTCGATAATAGGGGCCGTATCGTCCTGCGACAACCGTCAACGTGACGTACGGGCGCATGAGCCACTACTATCTCGGCTACCGTGAACCTGGGAATAACTAAAAATGCTTTATCTATGGGTCAAAGCCTTCCATATCGTCAGCATCGTCTGCTGGTTTGCCGGGCTGTTCTACCTGCCACGCCTGTTCGTCTACCACGCCCAGAGCGAGGACACCGTCAGCAAAGAGCGTTTCAGCGTCATGGAGCGCAAGCTCTACCGCGGCATCATGGGGCCTGCGATGGTTGCCGCGCTGATATTCGGCGGCTGGCTGATCTACCTGAACCCGAGCATCTTTCATTCGGGCGGCTGGATCCACGCCAAGCTGACCCTCGTCGTGCTGCTCATTGGTTACCACCACATGTGCGGCGCGCAGGTAAAACGCTTCGCCCGTGGCGAAAACACCCGCAGCCATGTCTTTTATCGCTGGTTCAATGAAGTGCCCGTTCTGCTATTGCTGGCTATCGTAATTTTGGTCGTGGTCAAACCGTTCTAATTTCAATTACTCGGGGTACCTCCAATGTCATTGCCCGCTCTGCTTGAACAACGTCTGCGCCTGCCCGTCGTGGCGGCGCCGATGTTCCTGATTTCCAACCCGCAACTGGTCCTGGCGTGCTGCCGCAATGGGGTGGTCGGGAGTTTCCCGGCGCTCAACCAACGCGAAAGCAGTGGGTTCAAGGCCTGGCTGGAGGAAATCGAAGTGGGCCTGGCACAGTTGGATAACCCCGCGCCCTACGCCGTCAACCTGATCGTGCACCACAGCAACCCACGGTTGGAGGCGGACCTGGCGATCTGCGTCGAGCACAAAGTGCCGATCGTCATTACCAGCCTGGGCGCCGTGAAGGAATTGGTAGACGCCGTACACAGCTACGGCGGCCTGGTGTTCCATGACGTCACCACCCGACGCCATGCCGAGAAGGCTGCCGAAGCCGGCGTCGATGGCCTGATCGCCGTGGCGGCAGGCGCGGGTGGCCACGCTGGCACCTGGAGCCCGTTCTCGCTGATTGCCGAAATTCGCCAGTTCTTCGACAAAACCCTGCTGCTGGCCGGCTGCCTCAACCACGGGCATGAGATACTTGCGGCCCAACTGCTCGGCGCCGACCTGGCCTATTTCGGCACACGTTTTATCGGCACCACCGAAAGCCACGCCCCGGATGCGTATAAGGAGATGCTGCTCACATCGCGCGCCGCCGACATCGTGCACACTCCCGCTGTCTCCGGCGTGCCCGCCAGTTTCATGCGCCAGAGCCTGGAAAACGCCGGTTTCGACCTCGCCGCCCTGCAAGGCAAAGGCGAAGTCAACTTCGGTTCCAAGCTCAAGCCGTTGAGCGACGAGGCCAAGGCATGGAAGACTGTATGGTCCGCCGGCCAAGGTGTCGGTGAGATTGATGATTTGCCCAGCGTCGATGAACTGGTTGCCCGTCTGGATGCCGAATACCGCAAGGCCCGTGAACAGGCAGCTCAATTGCGCTGGCCGCGCTGACCCACCGCATGGCCTGCTGCTTGAGCCGGCCTGCACTACCTCCCTGAATCAAGTGACAAGGAAGCCCGCATGAGCGACAACCGTTTCAAGATTGTGTTTGATGGAGCCTTGCTCCCGGGTGTCGAAAGCACCACGGCCAAGCTGAACCTGGCCGAGTTGTTCAAGAGCGACGTCGAAGCCATCGAGAAGCTCTTCACCGGTCGCCCGGTCGCGCTCAAACGTGACCTGTCGCGCCCGGATGCGGAAACCTACCTCACCGCACTGAAAAACGCCGGGATCGATGCGCGCATTGAACCCGAACAGCCTGTGGCCTTCAGCCTGGACGAAACTCACGAAACTGACTCTGGCAGCTTCTCGCGCCCTGCAGCTTCACCTTACGCACCACCACGTTCCGCCGTGGGTGATGACCTGCCGGAATACGCCACCCTCAAGGTGTTCACTATCCACGGCCGCATCGGTCGACTGCGATACCTCGCCTGGACCCTGGTGTTGACCCTCACACTGCTGGTTGCGGGCGGCATCATCAGCACCGTCAGCTTTGCCGTTGCCACCGCTTCGCCAACGGCGGGGACCATTCTTGGTGTACTGCTAGGCCTCGGGCTGTTTGTTGCGCTGGTCTGGGTCAGTGTGCAAATCGGTGTGCAGCGCCTGCACGACCTGGGTTGGTCGGGCTGGCTGTACTTCCTCAACCTGGTTCCGCTGGTAAACAGCGTGTTCCCGATCCTGCTGCTGGTATTGCCGGGCAACGCAGGCGCCAACCAATACGGCGCGCCACCACCACGCAACTCCACGGCGGTAAAAGTCCTGGCCACCCTGTGGCTGGCGTTTATCCCGGTCATGCTTGCCATCGTGGTCACCCTGGGCATGAACGGCTACCTGAACCAGCTTGAAGCCAACATGGACAGCAGCTACGAAAGCAGCTCCATCACCTCCGATGAAGACGCTGACCAAGCCGCGACCGTCGAAGAAGACGAAGCGCAGAGTGCTGACGAAGCGGGCGAACCTGTAGACTCTCCAGAACAGTGAAGAAACGCCCCCCGGCCTGTGATGCCTTTGTCACAGGCGCGGTGGCGTTGCGATGGAGAAAGGCATGACCCGTTACGCTCTGATCACCGGCGCCTCCAGCGGCATCGGCCTGGCCATGGCCGAAGCCCTGGCCCGTCGCGGCCGCAGCTTGATTCTGGTGGCCCGCCAGCGTGATCAGTTGGAAAGCATTGCAATCGAGTTGACCCAACGCTTTGGCGTCGAGGTGCTGTTCCGGGCCTGCGACCTGGGCGAGCCGCTGCGTTTGTCCGGGTTCCTGCTGGAGCTTGAAGAAGGCGAGCGGCAGATCGACCTGCTGGTGAACTGCGCCGGTATCGGCACCAGCGGACCATTCCTGGCCCAGGACTGGATGACCGAACAAGACCTCATGGAGGTCAACATCCTCGCTCTGACCCGTATGTGCCACGCGCTCGGTAACACCATGGCGCTGCACGGCGGCGGGCAGATTCTCAATGTTGCCTCCGTCGCGGCGTTCCAACCCGGCCCGTGGATGAGCACGTACTACGCCAGCAAAGCCTATGTATTGCACTTCTCCGAAGGCTTGCGTGAGGAGTTGAAAACCTGCGGCATCAAGGTCTCGGTGCTCTGCCCCGGCCCTACACGCACCGCCTTCTTTGGCACCGCGCAAATGGACACAGCCAAGCTCGACCGCAGCCAGCAGCTGATGAGCCCCGAAGAAGTGGCGCTCTACACCGTGCGCGCCCTGGATAAAAACAAAGCCATCATCATCCCTGGCCGCCGTAACCGCTGGATCGCCTTCAGCCCGCGCTTCAGCCCACGCTGGCTGACCCGCAAGATCGCCGGCGCCATCAACAAGGCCTATTGCCCACGTTGATTGGCTGAGTACACTCACCCTGCACATTCATAATGGAGAAACAGCTGTGGATACTCTGTTCACCAAGATCATCAACAGAGAAATACCCGCGGATATCATCTACGAAGATGATCAAGTCCTGGCCTTCAAGGACATCCACCCGGCGGCGCCTGTGCATTTCCTGGTCATTCCCAAGAAACACATCCCGACCCTCAATGACCTGACCGAAGAAGATAAAGCCCTGGCCGGTCATATTCTGTTCACCGCCCAGCGCCTGGCCGTGGAACAAGGCTGTGAAGAAGGTTTCCGGGTGGTGATGAACTGCAACCCGAAAGGTGGGCAGACCGTCTATCACATCCATATGCATGTGCTGGGTCAGCGCCAGATGAACTGGCCGCCGGGCTGATCAGCCTTTCGGCGAAGGTCGCGGCCCAGGCTGCGACCCCATGCCCTTGATGCAGCGCAAACGCTTCCCCCTCTCTTGCGGTAAACTGGCCGCCGAGATTCTTCCCGGAGGTCAGCATGACTACCCAACGTCACTACTCGCCGATTGACCGTCTATTGCTGCAAGCCGATATGGCCATGCGCACGCTGCTGCCGTTCAGCGGCCAGCCGTATCGCCCTTCGCCCGCGATCGTGCAGCCCGACGCCCAAATGGGCGAGACCGAGACCCGCCACGTTGCCGGCCTGATGCGTATCAATCACACCGGCGAAGTCTGCGCCCAGGCGCTGTACCAGGGCCAGGCCTTGACCGCCAAGCTGCCGCAGGTCCGTGCCGCCATGGAACATGCCGCCGAGGAAGAAATCGACCACCTGGCCTGGTGCGAGCAACGCATTCGCCAATTGGGCAGTCACCCGAGCGTGCTGAACCCGCTGTTTTATGGTTTGTCGTTCGGGATTGGCGCTGCTGCCGGCCTGATCAGCGACAAAGTCAGCCTGGGTTTTGTCGCCGCCACCGAACACCAAGTGTGCAAACACCTGGATGAGCATCTGGAACAACTGCCAGCCGAGGACGAAAAGTCCCGGGCAATTCTTGAACAGATGCGCATCGATGAAGAACACCACGCGGAAAGCGCGCTGGATGCGGGCGGTTTCCGGTTTCCGGCGCCGGTGCGGTTCGGCATGAGTCTCTTGGCCAAAGTCATGACCAAAAGCACCTATAGAATTTGAATGCATCGGATCTAAGCCGAAAAAAAGGGCGCTATCACAGCGCCCTTTCTTTTTGCCCGCCGATTGAGTGATCAACCCAACTCGATGATTTCGTAATCATGGGTGATGGCCACACCGGCCGCGCCAAGCATGATCGACGCCGAGCAATACTTCTCGGCTGACAGCTCGATAGCACGCTTGACCTGGGCTTCTTTCAGCGCCCGGCCCTTCACCACGAAATGCATGTGGATCTTGGTGAACACCTTGGGGTCTTCAGTGGCGCGCTCGGCTTCCAGGAAGGCTTCGCAGCTTTCCACGGCCTGGCGGGACTTTTTCAGGATGCTGACCACGTCGAAATTGCTGCAACCGCCTACGCCCAGCAGGAGCATTTCCATCGGGCGTACGCCCAGGTTACGGCCACCGGCTTCCGGCGGGCCATCCATGACCACCACATGGCCACTGCCCGACTCACCGAGGAACATGGCTTCGCCCGCCCATTGGATGCGTGCCTTCATCGCCCAGACTCCACTGCTAAAAAAGGGTCGCCAGCTTAGCACAGGGCCCGCCTGCGTCAGCGTTTCCAACAAAAGCGATCAATAGCAGGGTTTGCACGGAAAATTGGCTAATCGAGTCAGAATGTGTCTGTTAAGCTGACGCCAAATCGATGGCGTAATGCCACCCTTTATACAGCGCGTATCAGTGCCGATACCCGATGAATACAACAACTCAAACTATTTAGCGCAGTCTTTTCGGGATACAACCATGGTTGCCCTTACTCCCATACCCAAGATCAAGAATCTCGACAAATTGTTGATGCATTGCCAGCGACGCCGCTACCCGGCCAAGCACAACATCATCTGCGCGGGTGAACGCTCCGAAACGCTGTTCTTCATCATCAAAGGCTCGGTCACCATCTTGATCGAGGATGAAGACGGCCGCGAAATGATCATCGCCTACCTGAACACCGGAGATTTTTTTGGGGAGTTGGGGCTGTTCGAACAAGCCGGCAAGGAACAGGAACGCAGCGCCTGGGTGCGCGCCAAGGTCGAATGTGATGTGGCCGAGATCAGCTACGCCAAGTTCCGCGAGCTTTCCCAGCACGATCCCGACATTCTCTATGCCCTGAGCGGCCAGATTGCCCAGCGTCTGCGCGACACCACGCGCAAGGTCGGCGACCTGGCATTTTTTGATGTAACCGGACGAGTCGCCCGTTGCCTGCTGGATTTGTGCAAGCAGCCGGACGCCATGACGCACCCCGACGGCATGCAGATCAAGGTCACACGCCAGGAAATCGGACGCATTGTCGGCTGTTCACGGGAGATGGTCGGTCGCGTGCTCAAGGACCTGGAAGAGCGCAACCTGGTACACGTCAAAGGCAAGACGATGGTGGTGTTCGGCACCCGCTAAACCGGCAGGAAGCTGGCCAGCATTTTGCGGTACCGGGCGTCCAGCCGGCTGATCGCATCCGGCGCGGGGAAGGCTTCGTGCAGGGCAATGTGGCTGTCGGCGCGCACCCGCTGGTCGAGGCCGCAGGCTTCATTGAAGCGATTGACCGCCGCGATCAGCTCTTCGCGATCGTTTTCCAGCAATAGCGCACCGTGCACCAACCCCACCGGGCGGCCGCCACTTTGCCGCCAGCGCTGGGCGGTGCCGACCATTTTGCGGCCCTTGAGGTTGACGTTGTAGCGGCCGTCGCAAAACGCGCCGTCGATTTCACCGACGGACGCATCGCCTCCCAACTCGATCAGCAAATCGCAGATCGGCTGGCACAAACGCAAGTAACCCGTTTCGATACGGTTCTGGTCGCCTTCACTGCGTGGCGGTGCGTAGACCAGGGCGATGTTGACTGTGGCACTCGACTGCGGCACCGGTTCACCACCGGTTTCGCGCAGCAGTACTGGCCAACCGGCGTCGGCGGAGACTTGGCTGGCGGTCTCAAAAGCCGGCAAGCGGCTCAAACGACGCGGCATGACCAAGGCTTGGTCGCTGGGTTGCCAGAACAGCAACCCATATTCCCGCTCACCCGCGCAAACCGCCGCCAACAGGTCTTGTTCGGCGGCAAGCCCTGCTTCGACAGTCATCGCCACCGGCTGAGTCATCATCAATCCAGGGTCGAACCGCTGACCGCCACGCCACGCTCCGGGAAGAACAGGCGCTGCAATTCAGCCCCCGGGCTCTCGGCACGCATGAAAGTTTCGCCCACCAGGAACGAATACACCCCACTGATCTCCATCAGCTCCACATCGGCACGGTTGACGATGCCACTCTCGGTAATCACCAAACGGTCACGCGGAATGCGCGGCAGCAGGTCGAGGGTGTTTTCCAGGCTGACTTCGAAGGTGTGCAGGTTACGGTTGTTGACCCCCACCAGCGGTGTGTCGAGGGTTTTCAGGGCGCGTTCCAGTTCGTCACCGTCGTGCACTTCCACCAGCACATCCAGGCCAACACTTTTGGCCACAGCCGCCAGTTCCGCCATCTTCACGTCATCCAGGGCGGAGACGATCAACAGCACACAATCGGCGCCAAGGGCACGGGCTTCAACGATCTGATACGGGTCGACCATGAAATCCTTGCGGATCACCGGCAACTTGCACGCGGCGCGGGCCTGCTGCAGGAACAGGTCGGAACCCTGGAAATAGTCGATATCAGTCAGTACGGACAGGCAGGTCGCACCGCCCTTCTCATAGCTCTTGGCGATCTCTTCAGGAATGAAGACCTCACGAATCACGCCCTTGCTCGGCGAAGCTTTCTTGATTTCAGCAATGACGGCCGGCTGCTTGAGCTTGGCCTGGGCGATCAACGCATTGGCAAAGCCACGCGGTGCATCGGCGACCTTCGCCTGGGCTTCCAGCTCGGCCAGGCTCACGCGGGCACGACGCTCAGCCACTTCTTCGGCCTTGCGGGCCAGGATCTTTTCCAGAACGGTCGGCACACTCATCCTTCATTCTCCATCTTGAATACCGCGGTGAATGCTCCCAGCTCTTCGAGCTTTTCGCGAGCCAGACCGGTGTGCAGCGCATCGTGGGCCAAGGCGACACCTTCTTTAAGACTATAGGCGTGGTCGGCCGCATACAGCGCAGCACCCGCATTCAACACTATCATCTCGGCAGCTTTTTGACCGTTCTCGGTCTTGCGACGCCCCAGGGCATCGCGAATCAACTCCAGGGAGGCAGCCGGGCTTTCCACCGCCAGGCCGTGCAGGCTCTGGCTCTTCATGCCCAGGTCTTCCGGCTCGACCCAATACTCGGTGACCTGGTCATTCTTCAGCTCCGCCACAAAGGTCGGTGCCGCCAGGCTGAATTCGTCCAGGCCGTCCTTGGAATGCACCACCAGCACATGTTTGCTGCCCAGGCGTTGCAGTACTTCGGCCAATGGCCGGCACAGCGCCTGGCTGAACACACCCACCACCTGGTGTTTCACACCGGCCGGATTCGTAAGCGGGCCGAGCATGTTGAACAAGGTGCGCAGGCCGAGGTCCTTGCGCGGGCCGGCGGCGTGCTTCATCGCACCATGGTGGGATTGGGCAAACATGAAGCCAATACCGACGCTGTCGATGCAGCGCGCCACTTGTACCGGCGTCAGGTTCAGGTAGATCCCGGCCGCCTCCAGCAAGTCGGCGCTGCCGCTCTTGCCGGACACCGCGCGGTTACCGTGCTTGGCCACGGTGCAGCCCGCCGCCGCGACCACAAACGAAGAGGCCGTCGACACGTTGAAGATGTTCGCACCGTCACCACCGGTGCCGACCACATCGACCACGCCGTCGAGGGTCTTGAGTTCGACTTTGTCCGCCAGCTCGCGCATCACCGACACGGCGCCGACGATCTCGTCGATGCTCTCGCTCTTCATGCGCATGGCCATCATGAACGCGCCGATCTGCGCGTCGGTGCATTGACCGGTCATGATTTCGCGCATCACATCGCTCATTTCAGCGGTGCTCAGGTCCAGGTGGCCGACGATACGGCTCAGGGCAGTCTTGATATCCATGGAAAGTCCTTAGCGCGTGCCGCCGCTTTGCTTGAGAAAGTTGGCGAACAGCTCGTAGCCCTGCTCGGTCAGGATCGACTCGGGGTGAAATTGCACCCCTTCGATATTCAGTGTCTTGTGGCGCAGGCCCATGATCTCATCGACGGAGCCGTCTTCCAGCTGGGTCCAGGCGGTCAGCTCCAGGCAGTCCGGCAGGGTTTCGCGCTTGACCACCAGCGAGTGATAGCGGGTCACGGTCACCGGCAGATTGAGGCCATGAAACACGCCTGCATCTTTATGGAACACCGGGCTGGTTTTGCCGTGCATCACCTGGCGCGCACGCACCACGTCACCACCAAAGGCCTGGCCGATGGATTGGTGGCCCAGGCACACGCCCAGGATCGGCAGCTTGCCTGCGAAATACTGGATGGCTTCGAGGGAAATGCCTGCCTCGGTCGGCGTGCACGGGCCTGGCGAAACCACGATGCGCTCCGGGTTCAGGGCGGCGATTTCGGCCGCGGTCAGTTCGTCGTTGCGCACCACCTTGACCTCGGCACCCAGCTCACCCAGGTACTGCACAACGTTGTAGGTAAAGGAGTCGTAGTTATCAATCATCAGCAACATGGGGGAAACCTCAGGAATTGGGGGTCTGTTCAGCCAGCGCAACGGCGCGGAACATCGCGCGGCGCTTGTTCAGGGTTTCTTCCCATTCGAGGGCCGGCACCGAGTCGGCGACGATCCCGCCACCGGCCTGCACGTGCAGTTCCCCGTCCTTGATCACGGCCGTGCGGATCGCAATGGCCGTGTCCATGTTGCCATTCCAGGCGAAGTAACCCACGGCACCGCCGTAGACACCACGCTTGACCGGCTCCAGCTCGTCGATGATTTCCATCGCGCGGATCTTCGGCGCACCTGACAAGGTGCCCGCCGGCAGAATCGCGCGCAGTGCGTCCATCGCCGTCAGGCCGGCCTTCAGCTCGCCGGTGACGTTGGACACAATGTGCATCACATTCGAATAACGCTCGATGACCATCTTCTCGGTGAGTTTCACCGAACCGATTTCCGAGACACGCCCGGTGTCGTTGCGGCCCAGGTCGATGAGCATCAGGTGCTCGGCGATTTCCTTGTCGTCGCTCAGCAGGTCTTCTTCGAGCGCCAGGTCAGCCTCTTCGGTCGCACCACGTGGGCGGGTACCCGCAATCGGGCGCACGGTGATCAGGTTGTCTTCGACGCGCACCAACACTTCCGGCGAACTGCCCACCACGTGGAAGTCACCAAAGTTGAAGAAGTACATGTACGGCGTCGGGTTGAAGCATCGCAGGGCGCGGTACAGATCGATTGGCGCGGCCTTGAAGTCAATGGACATACGTTGCGACGGCACCACCTGCATGCAGTCACCGGCGAGGATATATTCCTTGATGGTGTCGACGGCGCGCTCGTAGTCATCCTGGGTGAAGCTGGAGCGGAACACCGGGTCGGCGGCCGGTGGACGGCTGAGGTCCAGGCCGCGACGCGGGGTGATCGGCTGGCGCAGTTTTTCCAGCAGGGCTTCCAGGCTGGCCCGGCCTTGCTCGAACGCGTCCGCCTGGGACGGGTCGGCCAATACGATCGCGTGCATCTTGCCGGCGAGGTTATCGAACACCACCACGGCATCGGAAACCATCAACAGAATGTCCGGCACGCCCAGCGGATCCGGGTTCGGGCATTTGCCCAAGCGTTTTTCCACATAACGCACGCAGTCATAACCGAAGTAACCCACCAGGCCGCCATTGAAACGCGGCAGGCCAGCAATGGTCGGCACGTTGTAGCGCGCTTTGAACGCTTCGACGAACGCCAGCGGATCTTCTACGTCGTGGCTTTCGATCTCGACGCCATCATGGGTAATGCTCACATGATGGTCGTGTACCCGCAGCACCGTACGGCACGGCAGGCCGATGATCGAATAACGGCCCCACTTCTCGCCGCCCTGTACGGACTCGAGCAGGTAGGAGTTTGGCTCGTCGGCCAGTTTCAGGTAGATCGACAGCGGCGTGTCGAAGTCGGCCAGGGTTTCGCAGGCCAGGGGGATGCGGTTATAGCCGGCAGCGGCCAAACGCAGGAATTCTTCGCGGGTCATGATATGCCTCGTGGCTTGAGGGTCTAACGGTCAGGTATGCAAACGCGCCGCAGAGTGCGGCCAGGATCAGTCAGGCGCGCCAACGCCAGCGGGCCAGGGCCTTGATGACTTTCATCCAGAGTTTGCGAGTGACCACCACGATGGAATTTCCAGAAGGGGACGGATCGGTATCGGGCAACGTTATCTCAGCGCCAGCTCCCAAGCAACCGGGGATTAACAGGCGCAGGTCATCAATCACCAATGAAGGCGACTCTTCGGCGATTGGCCGACCATGGTTATAGCCGTAACTGAGGGCCACGCACTGCACGCCCGCCGCCTTTGCCGCCAGCACATCACTGCGTGAATCGCCGACAAACAAGGACTGCGAGGCCGGGATATTGGCCATTTTCATCACGAAAAACAGCGCCGCCGGGTCGGGTTTTTTCTGCGGCAGGGTATCGCCACCGATGATCCAGCGGAAATACCGGCCGATTTTCATCTGGTCCAGCAGCGGTGCGACGAAGCGTTCCGGCTTGTTGGTGATCAGGGCCATTTCCACGCCCTGCTTGCTCAGCCACTTGAGCGTGTCGCGCACGCCGGGGTAAACCACGGTCAGTTCATGGCCGTCTTCATAGGCGGCGTTGAACAGTTCCAGGGCATGCTCGGCCTCCACATCATCCACGCCTTCGGCATCAATGTTGTTGGCCAAGGCCCGGCGCACCAGCATCTGCACGCCGTTACCGACCCATTCGCGCACCGACTCGATCCCGGCCGGCTTGCGCCCCAGCTTGAGCAGCATGTCGTCCACCGCCGCCGCCAGGTCGGGCACCGAGTCGATCAAAGTGCCGTCCAGATCGAACATCACCAGCCGTGGCAATTTGCCGGGGAACAGCTGCTCAAAGCCGCTCATGGACGCGCCAGCGCCAACTCGGCACGCATCTTGTCGATAACTTCCTGATAGTCCGGCGCATTGAAGATCGCCGAGCCAGCCACAAAGGTGTCGGCACCAGCGGCGGCGATTTCGCGGATGTTGTTGACGTTGACCCCGCCGTCGATTTCCAGGCGGATATCGCGGCCGGAGGCATCGATCAGCGCGCGAGCTTCGCGCAGCTTGTTCAGCGTGCCGGGGATGAATTTCTGGCCGCCGAAGCCTGGGTTGACGCTCATCAACAGGATCATGTCGACCTTGTCCATCACGTACTCAAGCACGCTCAACGGAGTGGCCGGGTTGAACACCAGGCCCGCCTTGCAGCCACCTTCGTGGATCAACTGCAAAGTGCGGTCGACGTGCAGCGAGGCTTCCGGGTGGAAGGTGATGTAGGTGGCGCCGGCTTCGACGAAGTCGCCGATGATGCGATCCACCGGGCTGACCATCAAGTGTGCATCGATCGGCGCAGTGATGCCGTACTTGCGCAGCGCAGCACAGACCATCGGGCCGATGGTCAGGTTGGGCACGTAGTGGTTGTCCATGACGTCGAAGTGCACGAAGTCGGCACCGGCGGCCAATACCTTGTCCACTTCCTCACCCAGGCGGGCGAAGTCGGCGGAGAGAATCGATGGAGCAATAACGAAGGGCTGCATGACGCACCTTTTTTGAGCTAAATCACGATGGCGCGCATTGTATACCTCATGCTTTGCCGCGCGCACCGTGACCTAACTCAACGGTTAGTAAGCGGCCCGGTAGATTTTCTCGATATCGGCCGCGCTGAGCTTGCGCGGATTGTTGCGCATCAGCCGCTCAATGCCCGCAGCCTCCACCGCCATGGCGGGGATCGCATCCTCTGGCACCCCGAAACTGCGCAGCCCTGCCGGGATCTCGACGGCGGCGCACAGTCGCGTCATCGCCTCCACGGCCTGGTCGGCGGCATCGTTGACGCTCAAGCCGGTGATATTCACGCCCATGGCCTGGGCAATCTGCTGCATGCGCTCCACACAGGCCAGCTTGTTCCAGTGCATCACATAGGGCAGCAACAGCGCATTGCTCACGCCATGGGCGATATTGAAACGCCCACCCAACGGATACGCCAACGCGTGCACCGCGCCGACCCCGGCATTGCCAAACGCCATGCCGGCCATCAGGCTGGCGGTGGCCATATCGTCGCGGGCCTGCAGGTTGGCCGGGTTGGCGTAGGCCTTGGGCAGCGCACTGGCGATCAACTTGATTGCGCCGATAGCCAAGGCGTCGGTGATCGGCGAGGCGTTCAGCGACAGGTAGGATTCGATGGCATGTACCAGCGCGTCCACGCCACTGGCGGCGGTGACGCTGCGCGGGCAGGTCAGGGTCATTTGCGGGCTGATCAGCGCGACGTCCGGCAGCAGGTAGTCGCTGACAATGCCCTTTTTCAGCTGCGCGGCCTTGTCGGAGAGAATCGCCACATTGGTCACCTCCGAGCCGGTGCCGGCGGTGGTGGGGATCGCGATCAGCGGCGGGCCCTTGCGCGGCACCTGGTCGACGCCGAACAAATCCGCCAGCGCGCCGTGGTAGCCGGCATACGCCGCAACACTTTTCGCAATGTCTATGGCGCTGCCGCCACCCACGCCAATCAGGCCGTCGTGCCCGCCCTCGCGGTAGACGCGCATGCAGTCTTCGACGATGGCGATTTCCGGGTCGGGTAACACCCGGTCAAAAATCTCGTAGGTGCGCTCGCCCAGGTGTTCGAGCGCCAACGCCACGGTGCCGGACTTGACCAACGCGGCATCGGTGACGATCAGCGGGTTGTCCACATCCAGGCGTGTGAGCTCAGAGGCCAGTTGTTCGATGGCGCCAGCGCCGGTCAGCAGTTTGTGGGCGATCTTGAATGAGGAAGTACTCATGTGCGCGGCCTCTTATTAAGTGATGGGCTGGCACAAGAGTAGCTCCCTATGGCGTGTTGTCAGCCATTCATCGGGCGAATGGTCGTTACACCTGGGCGGTGCGCAGTTTCTCGCTGCGGCCGCGCAGCCATTCCAAGGTCAGCAACAGCAACACCGAGAACGCAATCAGCAGGGTTGCCGCGGCCGCAATCGTCGGGCTGAGGTTTTCGCGAATGCCGCTGAACATCTGACGTGGCAGCGTGGCTTGCTCGGGGCCGGCGAGGAACAGCGTCACCACCACTTCATCAAACGACGTTGCGAACGCAAACAGCGCCCCGGAAATCACCCCCGGCGCAATCAACGGCAAGGTCACCCGGCGGAATGCGGTCAGTGGCGAAGCACCCAGGCTGGCCGCCGCCCGCACCAGGTTGTGATTGAAACCCTGCAATGTGGCCGACACGGTGATGATCACAAACGGCACACCCAGCACTGCATGCACTACGATCAGCGAGAAGAAGCTATTGCCCAGGCCCAGCGGGGCAAAAAACAAGTAACTGGCCACGCCAATGATCACCACCGGCACCACCATCGGTGAAATCACCAGCGCCATGACCAGCGCCTTGCCGGGGAAATTGCCACGCGTCAGGCCAATCGCCGCCAAGGTGCCAAACACCATCGCCAGCACCGTGGCCGCCGGGGCGACGATGATGCTGTTTTTCAGCGCCCGCATCCACTCGGCGGAGGCAAAGAAGTCCTGGTACCAATGCAGCGAAAAACCTTGCAACGGGTACACCAGGAAACTGCCGCTGTTGAACGACAGCGGGATGATCACCAGCACCGGCAGAATCAAAAACAACAGGATCAAGCCGCAGAGAATCCGCAAACTGTAGAACCACACCCGTTCGACGGGCGACATATAAGGGCTCAGCATCGCAAGGTCTCCTCAGCTCAGGCGCAGGCGGCTGGCGCCTACCAACCGGTTATAGATCAGGTACAGCACCACCGTGGCCAGCAGCAACAAGCCGCCCAGTGCCGTGGCCATGCCCCAGTTGATGCTGGTGTTGGTGTAGAACGCCACGAAGTAGCTGACCATCTGGTCGTTCGGGCTGCCCAGCAGCGCCGGGGTGATGTAGTAACCAATCGCCAGGATGAACACCAACAGGCAACCGGCTCCGACACCGGCGTAGGTCTGCGGGAAGTACACGCGCCAGAAACTGGTAAACGGGTGACAGCCCAGTGAAATCGCCGCGCGCATGTAGGTGGGTGAAATCCCCTTCATCACGCTGTAGATCGGCAGGATCATGAACGGCAGCAAGATGTGCACCATGGAGATGTAGACGCCGGTCCGGTTGAACACCAACTCCAGCGGCTTATCGATCAGGCCCATGCCCAGCAGTGCGCTGTTAATCAGGCCGCCGGATTGCAGCAGCACGATCCACGCGGCGACTCGCACCAGGATCGAGGTCCAGAACGGCAGCAACACCAGGATCATCAGCAGGTTGCTTTTGCGGGCTGGCAGGTTGGCCAGCAGGTACGCCAGCGGATAGGCCAACAGCAGACAGATCGCCGTGATCACCAGGCCCATCCAGAAGGTCCGGGCGAAGATGTCCAGGTAAATCGCCTGGTCCGGCGTGGCCGGCGCCACTTCACCGAGGTCATCGATGCGGTGATCGACGGCCGCCAGCAGATAGAACGGGGTAAGACTGCTGGTATTGCGCCGGATCGCCTGCCAGTACGCCGGGTCACCCCAGCGTTCATCAAGGTTTTCCAGCGCTTCTTTATAGGAGGCAGGCGTTTCGCTGAAGGGCAGCGCCCGCGCGGTTTTGGTCAGCAGGCTGCGGTAGCCGGCCAGTTCCATGTTCAAGCGTTTGGACAGATCGCCCAAGGTCTGATTTTGACGGGCCTCGCCCAAGTCCTCACTGAGGGCCTGGTACACCGGCTCGCCCGGCAACCCGCGGCCATCCCAGGCCGTCACCGCCACCACCGTACGCGGCAAACCGCCGACCACTTCGGGGTTGCCGACGCTTTTGAACAGCAGCGCAACAATCGGCACCAGGAACACCAGCAGCAAGAACAGCACCAGCGGCGCGATCAAGGCTTGGGCCTTCCAGCGATTGAGCCGCTCGGCACGCGCCAGGCGCTGCTTGAGGGTGGGGCCAGGAATGGCGATAGCCATGGCAAACTCCGATGATGAAAATGAATGCAATCTGCCCAACACAGCAGATCCCCTGTGGGAGCGGGCTTGCTCGCGAAAGCAGAGTGTCAGTCGATGCAGGTGTTAACTGACCCACCGCATTCGCGAGCAAGCCCGCTCCCACATGGGCTTAGCGGCGTTGCTGGTTACTTGGCGGCCCAGGAGTTGAAGCGTTGCTCCAGTTGCTCACCGTTATCCGCCCAGAAGCTCACGTCGATCTGCACCTGGTTGGCGATGTTTTCCGGGGTGGTCGGCATGTCCTTGAGGATGTCCTTGGCCAGCAACGGCACGGCCTGGGTGTTGGCCGGGCCGTAGGCGATGTTTTCCGAGTAGGTCTTCTGCTGCTGTGGCTGCACCGAGAAGGCGATGAATTTCTTCGCCGCTTCGGCGCGGTCTTTCGCCAGGCCTTTAGGAATCGCCCACGCGTCGAAGTCGTAGATACCGCCGTTCCACACCACTTTCAGGTTGCTTTCTTTTTGCACGGCGGCGATGCGGCCGTTGTAGGCCGAGCTCATCACCACGTCGCCCGAAGCCAGGTATTGCGGCGGCTGTGCGCCCGCTTCCCACCACTGGATCGATGGCTTGAGTTCGTCGAGTTTCTTGAACGCTCGGTCCTGGCCATCTTTGCCGGCCAGCACTTTGTACACGTCCTTCGGCGCGACGCCGTCGGCCATCAGTGCGAACTCCAGGGTGTACTTGGCGCCTTTGCGCAGGCCGCGCTTGCCGGGGAATTTCTTGGTGTCCCAGAAATCCGCCCAACTGGTCGGCGCGCTGGCCAACTTGTCGGCGTTATAGGCGAGCACGGTGGACCACACGAAGAAGCCCACGCCGCACGGCTGGATAGCACCCTTCACGTAGTCGGCGCTGTTGCCGAACAGTTTCGGGTCCAGTGGTTCGAACATGTCCTCATCGCAGCCACGAGACAATTCCGGCGACTCCACTTCCACCAGGTCCCAGGACACGCTCTTGGTGTCGACCATGGCTTTGACCTTGGCCATTTCACCGTTGTACTCGCCAGCGATGATCTTGCCGTTGCCCGCGCTTTCCCACGGGGCGTAGAAGGCCTTGACCTGGGCCGCCTTGTTCGCGCCGCCAAAGGACACGACCGTCAGGTCCGGGCCTGCCATGGCCTGTGTCGCGCCCATCAAGCCCAAAGCCAGGGCGGAATACTTCAGGGATCTCAACATTGTTGTTCTCTCCACGTGCAGGGTTGGTGAAGCCAAGGGGGCGATCAATTCGCCTCTAGAAGTGGGTCGAGTGCGCGAACGTACTCGACTTGCCAGCCAATCGGTACCACGTCGCCGACCGCCAGGGCTGGGTCCAGCTCGGCAATCGGTTGTTTCACAAAAAAATCGGCCTTGCCGCAGACTTCCAGGCGCACGCGCACGTGGTCGCCCAGGTAGATGAATTCGGCCACGCGCCCAGAGAAGCGGTTGACGCAGCTTTCGCTGGAGCCATTGAGGCTGACGCGCTCCGGGCGCACCGACAGGGTCACCGGACCGCCGATCTGGCCGACATTCACGGCCAGCGCCTCGACCTTCTCGCCGCGCGCCAGCTCCACCACGCAGCGCTCGCCGGTATGGCTGTGCAAGCGGCCGTTGAGGCGGTTGTTCTCGCCGATGAAGTTGGCGACGAAGGTGTTCTTCGGTTCTTCGTAAAGGGTGCGCGGCGCGGCGATCTGCTGGATCTCACCCTGGTGGAATACCGCCACCCGGTCAGACATGGTCAGCGCCTCGCCCTGGTCGTGGGTCACGTACACCACGGTCACGCCGAGGCGCTGGTGCAGGTGCTTGATCTCCATCTGCATGTGTTCGCGCAGTTGCTTGTCGAGGGCACCGAGGGGTTCGTCCATCAGCACCAGTTGCGGTTCGAACACCAGCGCACGTGCCAATGCCACGCGCTGTTGCTGGCCGCCGGAGAGTTGCGCCGGGTAGCGCTGGGCGAACGCATCAAGCTGGACCATGCTCAATACGCGTTTGACCCGCTCGCTGATATCGGTCTTGCTCAAGCCCCGCACCGACAGCGGGAACGCCAGGTTCTCGGCCACGGTCATGTGCGGAAACAGTGCGTAGTTCTGGAACACCATGCCGATGTCGCGCTTATGCGGCGGCACGTTGTTGATGGCGCGGCCGGCCAGCTGGATTTCGCCGGCGGTCGGTGTTTCAAAGCCGGCGAGCATCATCAGGCTGGTGGTCTTGCCCGAACCGGAAGGCCCGAGCAGGGTAAGGAACTCGCCCTTGCGAATCTCCAGGTTGAGGTCTTTGACGATCAGGTTCTCGCCGTCGTAGCTCTTCTGCACGCCACGAAAGCTGACCAGCACATCATTTGAATCCACCTCGCTCATACCCGCACCTTTGTGTTTTGGACTGCTGTGAGACAAGCGTAGTCCAGGCGCGAGGCCCCGAAAATCGGGGGCCAGGAGAGAATTGCATCAGTCGGATGGAAGGTTCGGGGTAGGGATTGCCCTACACGGATGGCGCGCACGGGACGGTGCAGCGACAGGGGGCGAGCTGCAAGCAGCAAGAATGGGCCCGGCGGGGTTTTCGCGGTGTCGTTATCAGGTATGTGGTTAGAGCAGCTTGTGCTCCATGGCGTACTTCACCAACTCCGCCAGGGACGTGATATTGAGCTTTTGCATCAGCCGCGCCTTATGGGTGCTGATGGTCTTGCTGCTCAGTGCCAGCTGTTGCGCAATGTCGTTGACGTTGGCGCCCTGGGCCAGACGCTCGAATACCGAGAACTCGCGCTCCGACAGCAATGAATGCAACGGGCGGGCATCGGTCAGGCCGACTTCGAAGACCATCCGGTCGGCCAGGTCCGGGTCAATGTAACGCCCACCCGCCGCCACCTTGCGAATCGCTGTGAGCAACAGCGCCGGGTCGCTGTCCTTGGTGGCGTAACCGGCGGCGCCGACCTTCAAGGCGCGGGCGGCCATTTGCGCTTCGTCGTGCATCGACAGCACCAGGATTGCTGGCGGATTGTTCAGCGCACGGATCCGCGCAATCGCTTCCAGGCCGTTGACGCCGGGCATCGAAATGTCCAGCAACACCACCTCGCAGGCCACGTGGCGCAGGGTTTCCAGCAATTGCTCGCCATTGCTGGCCTCCCCCACCACCAACAGGTCTTTGGCCAGGCCGATCAATTGCTTGATGCCTTCACGAACGATGGTGTGGTCTTCGGCTACCAGTACGCGGATCACAGGGACTTCCTCATGGTGTTATGCATCCAACGGCACCGTGACACTCAGGGTGGTGCCCTCCCCCAACGCGCTGTCCAGGCTCAACTGCCCGCCCATGATCAGCACGCGCTCGCGCATACCCACCAGGCCAAACGACACTGGGCGACCCTGGGCCTGGGCGAAACCGACGCCATCGTCGCTGATGGTCAGCCGCAAATTCCTGCCGTCTACGGCGAGCGTCAGCTCCACAGTATGCGCCTGTGCATGACGCATCACGTTGGTCAGCGCCTCTTGCAGGATACGGAACAAGCCGATGGCCTTGGCATCGCTCAGGGGCGCCAGGTTATCCGGTACCTGCACCAGACAGGGGATTTGTGTGCGCGCTTCGAAGCGCCGGGCCTGCCATTCGATGGCGGAAGCGATACCGGCGTCAAGAATCGGCGGGCGCAGCGCAGTGGCCACATCTCGCACCAATTGAAATAACTGGGCAATCAAACGCTTCATGCTGTTCAAGCGTTCATGCAAGCCGGGGTCGAGTTGCGCATAAGCCAATTCGCACATGGAGGTTTCGAGCTTGAGCACGGTGAGCATTTGCCCCAGTTCGTCGTGCACCTCACGGGCAATACGCGCCTTTTCTTCCTCGCGTACGGTTTCCAGGTGAGCAGACAATTCGCGCAGTTGCGCCTCGCTTTGCAGCAGCGCAGCCAACGTCCGCCTGAGTTCGCTGACATCGTTGAGGTAGACCACCAGGTATTCGGCTTCGGCAAAACGCAGGAAGCTCAGCGACACGTTAGTCGGCAGGACGCTGCCGTCGGCGCGCACACAGTCGGTGGCAAAGTTCTGTGGTCCTTCTTCGCTGGCCCGCGCGCGCTTCCACAGGTTGAGCCAACGGTCCATGTCCAGGCTCGGGTCAAGGTCGGCGAGCGGTCGCTCGATCAGCGTACCGGCGCCGTAGCCGAGCATGCTTTCGGCCGCACGATTGGCGTAACGCACATGGCTGTCCCAATTGACCCAGAGGATGCCGACGGTGCTCTGGTCGATGGAAAACTGCGTCAACCGTAAGGCCTCGGCACCCGCGGCGCGGGCGGCGCTTTCTTCCCGCGCGGCCAACAGGCCGTGTTCCAGCACCCGTTGCTGGCGGCGTTGCCAGAACACCACGGCCAGGCTGGCAAGCAGCAACAGGCCCAGCAATAGACTGAGGTTTTGCCACAGGCCAGGGGATTCCGTCAGCCGTGGGTATTTGGGTTGCAGCCAGCGGTTGTGCAGTTGATCCAGGTCACGGGCAGGAATCGCACGCAAGGCGCTTTGCATGATGCCGGCCAGTTCCGGCCATTCTCGTCGCGTGGCCACCCGCAGCAATTGCGGCAGGCCGATATCGCCCACCACTGCCAGGCCGGCAAACTCCGCCTCGCCGGACAAGCGGCTCAATTGTGCTTCATCCACCACCGCATAACGCGCCTGTTGGCTCACCAACAATTGCAGGGCCTGGCGCTCCATGGGTACGCCTTGCAGGTTGAGGCCGGGATAGGTGCCACGCAGGTAATCGGCGACGGCACTGGGCATGCGCACGGCGACGCGGGATTGCTCATCGAGTTTTTCCAACTCCACGGCGCCACCCCCCTCGCGGATGCCGATGATGTGTTGCGGTACGCGCATGTAGGGGTCGCTGAACAACCACAGCCGCAAACCGGCCGGGGTTTGTTGCAAGCCGGGAGCGATATCCACTTCGCCGTCGCGCACGGCGGCTTCCAGCTGCTCCTGGTTGGGAAAATTACGCCAGGTCAGCTCGATATTCAGCGCCTTGGCCAGCCATTGCATCAACTCGACATTCGCCCCGGACAGCCGTTGCAAACGCCGATCGTATTGCGCATAGGGCGCTTGCAACACCAGGCCCACCCGCAATTCCGGGTGCTGGGCCAGCCATTCGCGTTGCTGCGCATTGAGCTGCGCCTGGGGCGCGACGGGCGCAGGCGCGGCATTTGCCATCAAGGCAAGGCACAAACAGCCGATAACCAGCAGACAGCGAAAACCCATGATCCACGTCTCACATCACTGACAAATACTGACCAACCCATTAGGCTGCTGGAATCACTTCTGGCCGGGAATTTACGATGCCCTTTCTTCACCGTTCAGCACTGCCAGCATTGTGCCTGTCGCTGCTTTTTACCAGTGCCTTTTCTGCACAGGCGGCCGACGCGCCCGCACCTGCCGCGGAAAAACCGGTCGAGCGCCAACCCTTGCCCGAGCGCAGCCAGGCAGAAGCCAGTGCCCTGGAACGCACGATCCCGCAACAAGAACAGCAGCAATTGCAGGCCGGCAGCGATTCATTCCTCGCCCTGTGGAAACCCGCCAACAGCGCCGAGCCCGATGGCGTGGTAATTATCGTCCCCGGCGCCGGCGAAAATGCTGACTGGCCGCAAGCAATCAGCCCGCTGCGACACAAATTGCCGGACGCCAATTGGGGCAGCCTCAGCCTGTCGTTGCCGGATGTAAGCGTGGATACGCTGCCACCCCGCGTGATGGAAGCGCCCAAGGCCACTGTCGACACCAGCAGTAAGGAAGCGAGCACCGCTGACAAACCCATCGAGCAGGCCGCCAGCGCCGAAGCCGAAGGCACCGACCCGGCGGTGGTGCCGGGTGCCGATGAGCAGGACAAGACCGACGCCTCGCGCATCTTCGACCGCATCGACGCCGCCGTGGCCTTCGCCCAGACCCAGAGCGCACGCAGTGTAGTGCTGCTCGGCCATGGCACCGGTGCCTGGTGGGCCGCACGCTATTTGAGCGAGAAACAACCGTCCCAAGTGCAGAAATTTGTGATGGTGGGGGCGCAGACGCCCAACGGACGGCATCCAGATGTGCAGCAACTGGCCCCCGCCCTGAAGTTGCCGACCGCCGATGTCTTCTATCAGGACAACGCCCAATCACGCAAAAACGCCCTGGCCCGCGTCCAGGCAGCCAAGCGTTTAAAGAATGACGGTTACAAGCAAGTGTCATTGAAAGCATTGCCCGGCAACAGTGCTGCCGAGCAGGAGCAGTTGTATCGCAGGGTTCGCGGCTGGCTGAGCCCACAGGCCAAAACTGACTGAAACCTACCGGAAGTCCCGGCGCTCGCGAATCAATGTATAGGCAGTGTGCAATTCGCGAGTGCGCTCGGTGGCCTCACGCACTTGCGCGGGGCTGGCGCCGGTGCCGGCGATCTTGTCCGGGTGATGGCGACTGAGCAGGCGACGATAAGCCCGCTTGATCACAGACGGCTCGGTGGTGGCCGTCACCCCCAGCAAGCGCAACGCGTCCTGATAAGAGGGGCCACGGCTGACCAGCGGCTTGCGCTCCGGCGTGTAGTCGGCCGCCAGCGCCTGCAACTGTTGCGGCGTCCAGCCCAGCCATTTGCCCCAGAGGTCGATCAGGTCACGCTCGGCGTCATCCGCCTTGCCGTCCGCCCAGACCATGCGCCAGCACGCGCGCAATACGCCCTCCGCCGCGTGGGGTTGAGCCTTGAGCACACGTAGATAACTGCGGACGCGGTCGGAACCGGACTTGCCGCGATTGAACGCCGCAATCGCACGACGCTGGGCCGACTCGGTCATGTCGAGCGAGCGCATCTCCTGACGCGCCTGCTGGATATGCCCATCCACCACCCGGCCATTGCTCTTGGCCAAGCGACCCAGCAACACGAACAACAGCTCGTCATTGCGCAACGCCGGGCGACCACCCAGGCGCTCGCGCAACTGCGCCCAACTGTGCAGCTGCAGGCGACGGTCCAACGCCTGCCCCAACAGTGCCCCCAACATGGCCCCCGGAATACTGGCAATGGCATAGCCAGCCCCGGCGCCGATCAGCGTCCCTGGCCACAGCATGTTACTGCCTCGCTGTCAGCAGTGTTTCGACCTGCGCCAGGCGCTCCAGCGTGCCAACATCGATCCAGCGTCCCGCCATGTGTTCCCCCGTTACCAGGCCTTTGGCCATGGCCGCCCGCAGCAGCGGCGCCAGTTTGAAGGCACCCGCGCTGCAACCCGCGAACAGCTTGGGGTCGAGCACTGAAATGCCACTGAAGGTCAGGTTATCGGCACCGGGCGCTGCATCATGAAGCAAACCTTGATCCAGGTAGAAATCACCGCCCGAAGGGTGGTGCGCCGGGTTATCGACCATCACCAGATGGGCCAGGCCCTTGAGCGGCTGCTTGAGTTGGATGAAGTCGTAGTCGGTCCAGATATCGCCATTGACCACCAGGAAGGGTTCATCCCCCAGCAACGGCAACGCCTGGAAAATCCCACCACCGGTTTCCAGCGGCTCGCCTTCGGGGGAGTAACGGATACGCAAGCCAAATTGCGCGCCATCCCCCAGGTAGCTTTCGATCTGCTGGCCGAGCCAGGCATGGTTGATCACGATATCGGTGAAGCCAGCCTTGGCCAGTGCTTCCAGGTGATATTCGATCAGGCGCTTGCCGCCGGCCTGTACCAGCGGCTTTGGCGTGTGCAAGGTCAACGGGCGCATCCGCTCGCCTTTGCCGGCGGCCAGGATCATCGCCTTCATACACGTGCCTCGGCGGGTTGGCGCAGGCTGGCGAGCAATTCACCCAACTCGCTCAACTCGGGACGGTCCGCCAGCACCGCTTCTATATAAGCAAAGAAGCGCGGCACGTCGGCCAGGTAGCGTGGCTTGCCATCGCGATGGCAAATGCGCGCGAAGATACCGATGACCTTGAGGTGGCGCTGCACGCCCATCAGGTCGCTGGCGCGCAGGAAATCGTCGAAATTCGCCTGCACCGGAATGCCCAGTTGCCCCGCACGCTCCCAATAGCCGAGCTGCCATTCCCGCACGCGGGCCTTGGGCCAACTGAGGAAGGCGTCCTTGAACAGGCAGGTGATGTCATAGGTGACCGGCCCGTAGACCGCATCCTGGAAATCCAGCACGCCGGGGTTGGGTTCGCTGATCATCAGGTTGCGCGGCATATAGTCGCGATGCACCAGCACTTTCGGCTGCGCCAGGGCGCTGTCGATCAGGTGATCACTGACCCGCTGCCAAAGCGCTTGCTGCTGCGTATCCAGTTCGATACCCAGGTGCCGGCGCACGTACCACTCTGGAAACAATTCCAGCTCGCGGCGCAGCAAGGCGACGTCATAGCTGGGCAGCGGCGCGTCCATCGGCAATTGCTGGAAGGCCAACAAGGCGTCGATGGCATCGGCAAACAATGCATCGGCGTTTTTGTCGTCAATCACGTCCAGATAGGTTTTTCTGCCCAGGTCATTGAGCAAAAGAAAGCCACGCGGCAAATCTTCTGCATAAATTTTTGGAACATTTATTCCTGACTTTGCCAGCAAACGTGCGATATCGACGAAAGGTTTGCAGTTTTCCTGGGGGGGCGGAGCGTCCATGACGACGAAGGTCCGGCCGCCGCCTTCCCAACGGAAGTAGCGCCTGAAACTCGCGTCGCTGCTGGCCGCGGTCAATGTGGCCGGGGGTACGGCACCCCAGCCTTGAGCGTTGAAAAGGATCGGCAACTGCTCATCCAGCCAGACTTCCAGCTGTTGTAAACGTAGATCTTGCTCGGGCATTACAAGGGTCTCCGACGGCGCTAGCCGTCAAGCGGGGCATGCTTTATTATCACGCATCTTTTTCAGACCATCGAGAGGCGTGCGGCCCAAACCGCGGGCAGATGGCACGCAGGAAGCCCGGACTAATAAGATGGCATTGAAATCCCCCGCGTTTCGTAGAAAATTTCCGTTGCTGGTAACCGGCAGTCTGCTGGCCTTGCAACCCTTCGCCACCTCATTCGTGGTCGCCGCGGAACAGTATGACTGCTCAGTCTCTGCTTCGGGTGCCTGGGATTGCGCGCCGAAAACCGCCGCAGCCCCGCTACCACCACGCCCGGTGCATGATGGCGCTGCCATCAGCTCCGCCAACAGCACGGCGCAGGCCGATGCTGGCGGCAAAGCCGAGGCCGAGCCCAAGACCGCACTGGTCACCGAATCCAAGGGCCGTGGCCTGCGCTCGCGCAGCGCCGACTACAGCCACCTGGACTGGGTCCCACGCGAGAAGCTGACCGCAGCGCAGCTGGCCGAAACCGGCCCGTACTGCGGCGGTGCGTACATCGAGCCGATTCGTCCTGGCATGAACGACAAGACGAACAAGAGCGATGCCCCCACCTTCATCGGCGCCAAGGCCTCGCGTTACGAGCAGGAACAACAAGTCGCTACCCTGGCCGGTGACGTGGTTATGCGCCAGGGCAGCATGCAGTTGGAATCTGAAGAAGCCAGCCTGTACCAGGCCGAGAACCGTGGCGAGCTGAACGGCAATGTTCGTTTGCGCGACAACGGCGCACTGATCGTCGGCGACCACGCCGAAGTGCAACTCGACACCGGCGCCGCCCAGATCGACAACGCCGAATACGTGATGCACAAATCGCGCATCCGCGGTAACGCGCTGTACGCCAAGCGTGCTGAAAACGCGATCATCCGTCTCAAGGATGGTACGTACACCACGTGCGAGCCAGACAGCAATGCCTGGCAGCTCAGGGGCAACAACATCACGTTGAACCCGGCCACCGGTTTCGGTACCGCCACCAACGCGACGTTGCGGGTCAAGAACATCCCGATCCTGTACACCCCTTACATCTATTTCCCGATCGACGACCGTCGTCAATCCGGCTTCCTGCCGCCGAGCTTCAGCACCGGCAGCGAAACCGGCTTCACCCTGGTGACGCCGTACTACTTCAACCTGGCGCCCAACTACGACGCCACGTTGTACCCGCAATACATGACCAAGCGCGGCATGATGATGGAAGGCGAGTTCCGCTACCTCACCAAGTCCAGCGAAGGTCAGTTCGGCGGCGCGTACCTGAACGACGACAACGACGAGCGCAAGCGTCAGACCGACTACGAAAAAACCCGCTACATGCTCAACTGGCAGCACAAGGGCGGGCTGGACTCACGCGTACTGACCGAAGTTGACTACACCACGATCAGCGACCCTTACTACTTCCAGGACCTCAAGTCCTACCAGGAAGGCGTAGAGAGCCGTGACTACGTGAACCAGCAAGGTGCCGTGACTTATCGCGGCGACAGCTTCCAGGCTCGCTTGAACCTGCAGGCTTACCAACTGGCGACGATTTCCCAGGTCACCCCGTATAACCGCCTGCCGCAGCTCACCTTCAATGGTCAGCTGCCGTACCATCCGGGTGGCTTGAACTTCACCTACGATGCCGAAGCCGTGCGTTTCGACCGCGACCTGGAGAACGGTGACTTCATCAATGAAGACGGTGGCACGGAACGTCGCCTGGACACCTACGTCACAGGCCTGACCCGTGCAAACGGTACCCGCCTGAACGTTGCGCCTGCCGTTGAATACCCGATGAACTGGACCTTCGGCTTTGTGACGCCGAAGCTCAAGTATGTGTACACCAAGTACGATTTGGACCTGGATAGCCAGGGCAAGAACGACATCGTCGCGGCACAAACGGCAGCAGCCAATGCCGGCACCCGCGATGCCGGTGGTACGTTCAAGAGCTCTCAGGACCGCGCCGTCCCGGTGGCCAGCATCGACAGCGGCCTGTACTTCGACCGCAATACCAACTGGTTCGGCAAAGACTATCGCCAGACCCTTGAACCGCGTGCGTTCTACCTGTACGTACCGAACAAGGACCAGGCTGATATCCCGGTCTTCGACACCAGCGAGTACTCGTTCAGCTACTCGTCGCTGTTCCGCGACAACCGCTTCAGCGGCTCTGACCGTATCGGCGACGAGAACAAGCTGTCCCTGGGCTTGACCAGCCGCTGGATCGAAGAAAACGGCTTTGAGCGTCAGCGCGTATCCGTAGGCCAGGCGCTGTACTTCAAGGATCGTGAAGTTCAACTGCCGGGCATCCTGGCTGCCGACCGTGCCGACGCACAGTCCGATGTTTCGCCGGTAGCCCTGGACTACGAGTTCCGTTTCAACCGCGACTGGCGCGCCACTGCCGACTACAACTGGGACACCGAGGAACACAGCCCTCGTTCCGGTAGCGCGATGCTTCACTACCAGCCGGAAGACAACCCGAACAAGATCATCAACGTCGGCTATCGCTATCGTAATGACCAGGTCGTCTACAACCAGTTGACCGGCAAATGGCAGTTCGGTGGCGACTACGGCACGCCTGGCGCAGATAACTATGTGAAGGATTACTACAAAATCCAACAACATGACTTCTCGATGATGTGGCCGATCATTCCCCAGTGGAACTTGATCACCCGCTGGCAGTATGACTACGCTCGCAACCGTACCCTGGAAGCCTTCGGTGGCTTCGAGTACGACAACTGCTGCTGGAAACTGCGCGTCATCAACCGTTACTGGGTTTCCAACGACGAATACAGCCAGATCGCCCCGCTTAACGAAAAGGGTGACCACGGGCTCTTCTTCCAGATCGTCCTCAAAGGACTCGGCGGCCTGACCGGCGCCAAGGTAGAGAGCTTCCTCGACAAAGGCATTGAAGGTTATCGTGAACGTGAAGACCAAGCTTTCTGATTGTCTGCGCCCGCTAGTGCTGGGCGCACTGTTCCTGGGCACCGCATCGGCGCACGCTGCGGTTCAAGAACTGGATAAGGTAGTGGCCATCGTCGATAACGACGTGATCATGCAGAGCCAACTGGACCAGCGCGTCAAGGAAGTCCAGCAAACCATCGCCAAGCGTGGCGGTGGCGTGCCACCGACCAGCGTTCTGGACCAGCAGGTTCTGGAGCGCTTGATCGTCGAGAACCTGCAACTGCAGATCGGCGATCGTTCCGGCATCCGTATTTCGGACGAAGAACTGAACCAGGCCGTGGGCACCATTGCCCAGCGCAACAACATGAGCATCGACCAGTTCCGTGCAGCCCTGGCCCACGACGGGTTGTCCTATGAGGACGCCCGTGACCAGATCCGCCGTGAAATGATCATCAGCCGTGTACGTCAGCGCCGTGTGGCCGAGCGGGTTCAGGTGTCCGAACAGGAAGTGAAGAACTTCCTGGCGTCGGATCTGGGCAAGATGCAGCTTTCCGAAGAACTGCACCTGGCCAATATCCTGATCCCGACACCGGACAGCGCAAACTCCGAGCAGCTCAACGCAGCCGCCGCAAAAACCCAGGCTATCTATGATCGCTTGAAGGCGGGTGCCGACTTTGCCCAAATGGCGATCGCCCAGTCCGGCAGCGACAACGCACTGGAAGGCGGCGACATGGGCTGGCGTAAAGCGGCTCAATTGCCTCCTCCGTTCGACCGCGAGCTGAGTGCGATGGAAGTGGGTGGCATCACCCAACCTGCGCGCACACCGGGTGGTTTCATCATCCTGAAGCTCCTGGAAAAACGTGGCGGCGAAACTTCGCTCAAAGATGAGGTGCACGTTCGCCACATCCTGGTCAAGCCAAGTGAAATCCGCACCGAAGCCCAAACCAAGGAACTGGCCCAGAAGATCTATGACCGCATCGAAAGCGGTGAAGACTTCGCCACCCTGGCCAAGAGCTTCTCGGAAGACCCCGGTTCTGCCCTCAATGGCGGCGACCTGAACTGGATCGACCCGAAAGCCCTGGTGCCGGAGTTCCAGCAGGTCATGGCCGACACCCCGCAAGGCGTGCTGTCCAAGCCGTTCAAGACCCAATATGGCTGGCACGTACTGGAAGTCCTTGGCCGTCGCGCCACCGACAACACCAACCAGGCCCGCGAGCAACAGGCACTGAACGTATTGCGTAACCGCAAATATGATGAAGAGCTGCAAACCTGGTTGCGTCAGATCCGTGACGAAGCCTACGTAGAGAATAAGCTGCCAGGCGCCCCAACGGGCACCGACCAGGCAGTTCAGTGAAACCCCAGCGTTTCGCGGTGACACCCGGCGAGCCGGCCGGCATTGGTCCTGACCTGTGCCTGCTGCTCGCCTCGCAACCCCAGCCACACCCCCTGATTGCCATCACCAGCCGCGACCTGCTCCTTGAGCGGGCCGCGCAGCTGGGTGTGGCTGTCACTTTGCTGGACACAGCGCCTGGCAACTGGCCCGACCTGCCCGCCCCCGCCGGCAGCCTGTATGTATGGGACACCCCGCTGCAAGCCAAGGTGGTTGCCGGGCAACTGAACAAAGCCAACGCAGCGTTCGTGCTGGAAACCCTGACTCGCGCCGGGCAAGGCTGCATCGATGGCGACTTCGCCGGCATGATCACTGCGCCCGTGCACAAGGGCGTGATCAACGAGTCCGGTATCGCGTTTTCGGGCCACACCGAATTCCTCGCCGAGCTGACCCACACCGAACAAGTCGTCATGATGCTGGCCACGCGCGGCCTACGGGTCGCCTTGGTGACCACGCACCTGCCGCTGCGCGAGATTGCCGATGCCATCACCGCCGAGCGGGTGGAACGCGTCACACGCATCCTGCACGCCGACCTGCAACAGAAATTCGGCATCGCCCAACCGCGCATCCTGGTCTGTGGGCTCAACCCCCATGCTGGCGAAGGCGGTCACCTGGGCCATGAAGAAATCGACATCATCGAACCTACCCTGGAGCGTCTGCGCCAAGAAGGCATGGACCTGCGCGGCCCGCTGCCTGCGGACACTCTGTTTACCCCCAAATATCTGGAGCACTGCGACGCAGTGCTGGCGATGTACCACGACCAGGGGCTGCCGGTGCTTAAATACAAAGGCTTCGGCGCCGCAGTCAACGTGACACTGGGCCTGCCGATCATCCGCACCTCCGTCGACCATGGCACCGCCCTGGACCTGGCGGGCAGCGGCAAGATCGATACCGGCAGCCTGCACGTGGCCCTGGAAACCGCCTATCAGATGGCCGAGACCCGTATATGACTGAGCATTACCAACACCGGGCGCGCAAGCGCTTCGGGCAAAACTTCCTGCACGACGCTGGCGTGATCGACCGCATCCTGCGCTCCATCCATGCCAAGCCTGAAGATCGCCTGCTGGAAATCGGCCCGGGCCAGGGCGCGTTGACCCAAGGCCTGCTGGCCAGCGGCGGCCAACTCGACGTGGTGGAGCTGGACAAGGACCTGATCCCGATCCTTAACCAGCAGTTCGCCGGCAAGCCCAACTTCAACCTGCATCAGGGTGATGCGCTGAAGTTCGACTTCAACACCCTCAACGCTGAGCCTAACAGCCTGCGTGTGGTGGGTAACCTGCCGTACAACATCTCTACACCGCTGATTTTCCACCTGCTGAATAACGCAGGGATCATTCGCGACATGCACTTCATGCTGCAAAAGGAAGTGGTGGAGCGCCTGGCCGCTGGCCCTGGTGGTGGTGATTGGGGCCGTCTGTCGATCATGGTTCAGTATCACTGCCGCGTCGAACACCTGTTCAACGTGGGCCCTGGCGCGTTCAATCCGCCGCCGAAGGTCGACTCGGCCATCGTGCGCCTGGTGCCTCACGCTGTGTTGCCACATCCGGCCAAGGACCACAAATTGCTGGAGCGCGTGGTGCGCGAAGCGTTCAACCAACGCCGCAAGACCCTGCGCAACACGCTCAAGGCCCTGCTGAGCAACGCCGAAATCGAAGCCGCCGGCGTCGATGGCAGCTTGCGTCCTGAGCAACTCGACCTGGCCGCCTTTGTGCGCCTGGCCGACCAGTTGGCTATCCAGCCTGCGCCAGCCGCAGACTGACAGTGCCGAGCAAGGCCAGACACATGTCTGGCCTAGTGCCCTCCTCTTGGCCTAGACTGACCCGCATCTGCTGTCCTCCGCTTTTAAGGCCTCTTGCATGTCCGATCCTCGCTACCAGATCGACGTCAGCGTCGTCACCCGCTTCCTGGCGGATCAATCCCAACCTGAACACAACCGCTTCGCCTTTGCCTACACCATCACGGTGAAAAACAACGGGCTGGTGCCGGCCAAGCTGCTGTCGCGCCACTGGGTGATCACCGACGGTGACGGTCAGGTCGAAGAAGTTCGAGGCGCCGGTGTGGTGGGTCAGCAACCGTTGATCGACAGCGGCGCCAGCCATACCTATAGCAGCGGCACAGTGATGACCTCCAAAGTCGGCACCATGCAGGGCTCATATCAAATGAAAGCCACCGACGGCCAGTTGTTCGACGCCGTCATCGCGCCCTTCCGCCTCGCCGTGCCGGGAGCCCTGCACTGATGGCGACGTATGCGGTCGGCGACCTGCAAGGCTGCCTGGAACCGCTCAAGTGCCTACTTGAGCGCGTGACCTTCAACCCTGCCGACGATCGCCTGTGGCTAGTGGGTGATCTGGTCAATCGCGGCCCGCAATCCCTGGAGACGCTGCGCTATTTATATGGCCTGCGTGACTCTTTGGTCTGCGTATTGGGCAACCACGACCTGCACCTGCTGGCCGCTGGCAATAACGTCGAGCGCCTGAAAAAGGGCGACACCCTGCGGGAAATTCTCGAAGCGCCGGATCGCACCGAGCTGCTCGACTGGCTGCGCCAGCAAAAAATCCTGCATTACGACGAAAACCGCAAAATGGCCCTGGTCCATGCAGGCATCCCGCCCCAGTGGACACTGAAGAAAGCCCTCAAGTGCGCCGCCGAAGTCGAGAGCGCCCTGGCCGATGACAACCTCTATACCGCCTACCTCGATGGCATGTACGGCAACGAGCCCGTGAAGTGGGACAATGACCTCAGCGGCGTCACGCGCCTGCGGGTCATCACCAACTACTTCACGCGCATGCGTTTCTGTACCGCCGAGGGCAAGCTCGACCTCAAGAGCAAGGAAGGCGCCGACACCGCGCTGCCGGGCTACAAGCCGTGGTTCGCTCACAAAGAGCGCAAGACCCGTGACACCCAAATCATTTTCGGCCACTGGGCGGCCCTTGAGGGCAAGTGCAATGAACCCGGCGTATTCGCCCTCGACACCGGCTGTGTGTGGGGCGGCGCCATGACCCTGATGAACATCGACACCGGCGAGCGTTATAGCTGCCAGTGCGAACCTCCCCTTCCCGTTACACTGCCGGCTACTGCCAAGCCATAGGAGCCCGCCATGAGCGAATTCAAACGTATCCCTCCCGAACAAGCCCAGGCCCTGCGCGAGCAAGGCGCGGTGGTGGTCGATATCCGTGACCAACCGACCTATGCGGCCGCCCACATCACCGGTGCCCAGCACCTGGACAACGTCAACATTGCGGATTTCATCCGTGCCGCCGACCTCGACGCACCGGTGATCGTGGCCTGTTACCACGGCAATTCCAGCCAGAGCGCAGCAGCCTACCTGATCAGCCAGGGCTTCTCCGACGTCTATAGCCTGGACGGCGGCTTTGAACTGTGGCGTACGACTTATCCTGCGGAAATTTCTTCAGGCAATTCGCAATAATTTTTTTCACACCCCGCTACCCCGCGTGACGCTTGGGCTCGCGCCGTTTCTGACGAACGGCGCAGCCAAACTAATTGCGCATCGCGCCTTGACCTCTCCGATTCCGAACTATCCTTAAGCGCAGGCCATCCGAATCAGGGGAGAGCCGGTACACCGGCGTGCGGGTCATCGGTAGCGTTTCAGGGTGTTCTGGGGGGAAAACGGCCATTGGCGTCTGCCAATGTCTGCCAGCATCGACTGATTGATCCGGCGTCGGCTCCACGTATCGAGCGAGGTGACGACGTCATGAGTATTTTCAGCCACTTCCAACAACGCTTCGCATCCACACAGCAGGAAGAACTCACGCTGCAAGAGTATCTCGAGCTGTGCAAACAGGATCGCAGCACCTACGCGTCTGCCGCCGAACGCCTGCTGCTGGCAATTGGCGAGCCGGAGCTGATAGACACCTCGAACAATTCGCGCCTGTCGCGAATATTTTCCAACAAGGTGATCCGCCGCTATCCGGCCTTTGAAGACTTCCACGGGATGGAAGAATGCATCGACCAGATCGTCTCCTACTTCCGCCATGCTGCCCAAGGCCTGGAAGAGAAGAAGCAGATCCTCTACCTGCTCGGCCCCGTCGGCGGCGGTAAATCGTCCCTGGCCGAGAAGCTCAAACAATTGATCGAGAAGGTGCCCTTCTACGCCATCAAGGGCTCACCGGTCTTCGAGTCGCCCCTGGGCCTGTTCAACGCCACCGAAGATGGCGCGATCCTCGAAGAAGACTTCGGTATTCCACGCCGCTATCTCAACACCATCATGTCGCCCTGGGCTACCAAGCGCCTGGCCGAGTTCGGCGGTGACATCAGCCAGTTCCGCGTGGTCAAGCTCTACCCGTCCATCCTCAACCAGATCGGCGTGGCCAAGACCGAACCAGGCGACGAGAACAACCAGGACATCTCGGCGCTGGTGGGCAAGGTCGATATCCGCAAGCTCGAAGAATACCCGCAGAACGACGCCGACGCCTACAGCTACTCGGGCGCGCTGTGCCGGGCCAACCAGGGCCTGATGGAGTTCGTGGAGATGTTCAAGGCACCGATCAAGGTGCTGCACCCACTGCTCACCGCGACCCAGGAAGGCAACTACAACAGCACCGAAGGCCTGGGCGCGATTCCGTTCACCGGGATCCTGCTGGCGCACTCCAACGAATCGGAGTGGCACACCTTCCGCAACAACAAGAACAACGAAGCCTTCATCGACCGGATCTACATCGTCAAGGTGCCGTACTGCCTGCGGGTCAGCGATGAAATCAAGATCTACGACAAACTGCTGTTCAACAGTTCGCTGGCCAAGGCCCATTGCGCACCCGACACCCTGAAGATGCTTGCCCAGTTCACCGTGCTGTCACGCCTCAAGGAACCGGAGAACTCGAACATCTATTCGAAGATGCGCGTGTACGACGGCGAAAACCTCAAGGACACCGATCCCAAGGCCAAATCGATCCAGGAGTATCGCGACACCGCCGGCGTGGATGAGGGCATGAACGGCCTGTCGACGCGGTTCGCGTTCAAGATCCTGTCCAAGGTCTTCAACTTCGACCCCCACGAAATTGCCGCCAACCCGGTGCACCTGCTCTACGTGCTGGAACAGCAGATAGAACAGGAGCAGTTCCAGGCAGAAACTCGCGAACGCTACCTGCGCTTCCTCAAGGAATACCTGGCGCCACGCTATATCGAGTTTATCGGCAAGGAAATCCAGACCGCGTATCTGGAGTCCTACAGCGAATACGGCCAGAACATCTTCGACCGCTATGTGCTGTACGCCGACTTCTGGATCCAGGACCAGGAATACCGCGACCCGGAAACCGGCGAGATCCTCAACCGCGTAGCCCTCAACGAGGAACTCGAAAAAATCGAGAAACCGGCCGGCATCAGCAATCCGAAGGATTTCCGCAACGAAATCGTCAACTTCGTGCTGCGCGCCCGCGCCAACAACAACGGCAAGAACCCCACCTGGCTCAGCTACGAGAAACTGCGGGTGGTCATCGAGAAGAAAATGTTCTCCAACACCGAGGATCTGCTGCCGGTCATCAGCTTCAACGCCAAGGCCAGCAAGGAGGATCAGCAAAAACACAACGACTTCGTCACACGCATGGTTGAGCGCGGCTACACCGACAAACAGGTACGGCTGCTCTCCGAGTGGTATCTGCGGGTTCGCAAATCGCAGTAAGGCAGCGACAGGCGTTAACTGCCAGGCCACTGGCCTGGCAGCTGACCGCTTGTCTCTAAGCTTCCAGCTCGCGGCTTGAAGCTTGTAACGTGAAGCTGCCCGGAGGGCTCCCCATGAGCTATGTGATCGACCGACGCCTCAATGGCAAGAACAAGAGCACGGTAAACCGCCAGCGTTTCCTGCGGCGTTACCGTGACCACATCAAAAAGGCCGTTGAAGAGGCCGTCAGCCGCCGCTCCATTACTGACATGGAGCATGGCGAACAAATCAGCATTCCCGGACGGGACATCGACGAACCGGTGCTGCACCACGGCCGGGGCGGCAAACAGACCGTGGTTCATCCCGGCAACAAGGAATTCACCACCGGCGAGCATATCCAGCGCCCCCAAGGCGGTGGCGGCGGTAAAGGACCGGGCAAGGCGGGCAATTCCGGCGAAGGCATGGATGAGTTCGTGTTCCAGATCACCCAGGAAGAATTCCTCGAATTCATGTTCGAAGACCTGGAACTGCCCAACCTGGTCAAACGCAACCTGACCGGCACCGACACCTTCAAGACAGTGCGCGCCGGGATCAGCAACGAGGGCAACCCGTCCCGCATCAATATCATCCGCACCCTGCGCTCGGCCCATGCCCGACGTATCGCCCTATCGGGCAGCAGCCGCGCCAAGCTGAAGGAAGCCAAGGAAGAGCTGGCGCGCCTGAAGCGTGAAGAACCGGACAACTTCGGCGACATTCAGGAAATCGAGGCAGAAATCGAGAAACTCAGCGCGCGCATTCACCGCGTGCCGTTCCTCGACACCTTCGACTTGAAGTACAACTTGCTGGTCAAACAACCCAACCCCAGCTCCAAGGCGGTGATGTTCTGCCTGATGGACGTATCCGGCTCCATGACCCAAGCCACCAAGGACATCGCCAAGCGTTTCTTCATCCTGTTGTACCTGTTCTTGAAGCGCAACTACGACAAGATCGACGTCGTGTTTATTCGCCATCACACCAGCGCCCGGGAAGTCGACGAAGAGGAATTCTTCTATTCACGGGAAACCGGCGGCACTATCGTTTCCAGCGCCTTGAAGCTGATGCAGGAAATCATGGCCGAGCGCTACCCGGCCAACGAATGGAACATCTACGCCGCCCAGGCCTCGGACGGCGACAACTGGAACGATGACTCCCCGATCTGCCGCGACATCCTGATCAACCAGATCATGCCGTTCGTGCAGTACTACACTTACGTTGAAATCACCCCCCGTGAGCATCAGGCCCTGTGGTTCGAATACGAGCGCATCGGCGAAGCCTTTGCCGACACGTTCGCCCAGCAGCAACTGGTCTCGGCCGGCGATATCTACCCGGTCTTCCGTGAACTCTTCCAGCGCAGGTTAGTGACATGACCGCCAAAAAAGAGCAAAGACGCCAACCGATCTCCACGGGTTCCGAGTGGACCTTTGAGCTGATCCAGGCCTATGACCGGGAAATCAGCCGCATTGCGGCGGGTTATGCCCTGGACACCTACCCCAACCAGATCGAGGTGATCACCGCCGAACAGATGATGGATGCATACGCCTCGGTTGGCATGCCGCTGGGTTATCACCATTGGTCCTACGGCAAACACTTTCTCAGCACCGAGAAGTCCTACACCCGCGGTCAGATGGGCCTGGCCTACGAGATCGTGATCAACTCCGACCCGTGCATCGCCTACCTGATGGAAGAGAACACCATCTGCATGCAGGCACTGGTGGTGGCGCATGCCTGCTATGGGCATAACAGCTTCTTCAAGGGTAACTACCTGTTCCGCACCTGGACCGACGCCAGTTCGATCATCGATTACCTGGTGTTCGCCAAGCAGTACATCATGCAGTGCGAGGAGCGCCACGGCATCGATGCGGTGGAGGACCTGCTCGATTCCTGCCATGCGCTGATGAACTACGGCGTCGACCGCTACAAACGCCCGTATCCGATCTCCGCCGAGGAAGAACGCCTGCGCCAGAAGGAGCGCGAGGAGCACCTGCAGAAACAGATCAACGACCTGTGGCGCACCATTCCGAAAAAAGCCGGAAAGAACAGCGACAAAGACAATGCGCGCTTCCCCGCCGAACCGCAGGAGAACATCCTCTATTTCCTGGAAAAACACGCGCCGCTGTTGGAACCCTGGCAGCGTGAAATCGTGCGTATCGTGCGCAAGATCGCCCAGTACTTCTATCCACAGCGCCAGACCCAGGTGATGAACGAAGGCTGGGCCACGTTCTGGCACTACACGCTGATGAACGACCTGTACGACGAAGGCCTGGTCACCGACGGCTTCATGATGGAGTTCCTCACCTCCCACACCAGCGTGGTATTCCAGCCCGGCTTCGACAGCCCTTACTACAACGGCATCAACCCCTATGCCCTGGGCTTTGCCATGTACCGCGATATCCGGCGCATGTGTGAACACCCCACCGAGGAGGACCGCCGCTGGTTCCCGGAAATCGCCGGCAGCGATTGGCTGTCCACCATCAAGTTCGCCATGAGCAGCTTCAAGGATGAGAGTTTTATCCTGCAGTACCTGTCGCCGCAGGTCATTCGGGACCTGAAACTGTTCAGCATCCTGGATGACGACCTCAAGGATGACCTGGTGGTACCGGCAATCCACGACGAACCCGGCTACCGCACCATCCGCGAAACCCTGGCGGCCCAGTACAACCTGGGTAACCGCGAGCCCAACGTGCAGATCTACAGCATCGATGTGCGCGGCGACCGCTCGCTGACCTTGCGTCACCAACAGCACGACCGCAAACCCCTGGGCGAATCCACCGAGGAAGTGCTCAAGCACCTGCACCGGTTGTGGGGCTTCGATATTCATTTGGAAACCCTGCAGGGCGACCAGGTGATGAAAACTCACCACGTGCCACCGCGTACCGATCACAACGACAACGACTACGGCCGCCTGGACCTGGCCGTCGTTCACCTCTGAAACAGCAAAGCCTCCATTGGCCAGGCGCAGGCGGTATCCTGTGCCGCTAATGGAGGCTTTTTCATGAAAATCTACAAAGTCGGCGGTGCGGTACGGGATCGTCTCTTGGATATCCCTGTTACCGATATCGACCGCGTCGTGGTGGGCGCGACGGCCGAAGAGATGCTCGCCAAGGGCTACAAGCCGGTGGGTTCTGACTTTCCAGTGTTCCTCGACCCAAAAAACGGTGACGAGTACGCCCTCGCCCGCACTGAGCGCAAAAGTGGCCGGGGCTATGGCGGCTTTGTGTTTCACGCCAGCCCCGAGGTGACGCTGGAAGAAGACCTGATCCGCCGTGACCTGACGATCAACGCCATGGCGGAAGATGATGACGGCAACTTGACCGATCCTTATCAGGGTCAGCGTGATCTCGAAGAGCGCGTTTTACGCCATGTTTCTCCGGCGTTCGCCGAAGATCCACTGCGCGTGTTGCGCGTTGCACGCTTCGCCGCACGCTACGCATCACTGGGTTTTACCGTTGCCCCAGAAACACTCGAACTGATGCGCCAGCTCAGCGAATCCGGCGAACTGGAGGCGCTGACGCCTGAGCGCAGCTGGAAAGAAATCTCCCGTGCGCTGATGGAAGACCAACCCCACGTGTTCATCCAGGTACTGCGCGACTGCGATGCGCTGAAAACCTTGATGCCAGAAGTGAACGCGCTGTTCGGCGTCCCACAACCCGAAGCCCATCACCCTGAAATCGACACCGGCATTCACACCTTGAGCGTGCTGGAACAGGCTGCCTTGCACCAACAGCCCCTGACCGTACGCTGGGCCTGCTTGCTGCACGACTTGGGCAAAGGCACGACACCTGTGGATAAGTTGCCGCAGCACATCGCCCATGAGCAGCGGGGATTGAAGCTGATCAAGGCCGTCAATGAGCGCTTCAAGGTGCCAAGGGATTGCCAGGAATTGGCGTTATTGGTGGGCCAGTACCACACCCATGGTCATCGTGCGTTGGAGCTAAAAGCCTCGACTTTGCTGGAGTTGCTGCAAAGTTTCGACGTTTACCGTCGGCCGCAGCGCTTTGAGGAATTCATCGTCGCTTGCGAGATGGACGCCCGAGGCCGCAAGGGCCTGGAGCAACGAAGTTATCCACAAGCGGATTATTTACGCGGAGCGGCGAAGGCAACCCGCGAGGTTGCCGTTGCGCCATTGCTGGAGAAAGGCTTCAAAGGCCCGGAATTGGGCGAGGCGCTGAAGCGCGAGCGGCTCAGGGCCCTGAAGACCTACAAGGAACAGCACGCCCTATAGAAGTGTGTCTGATGTCAGCTGCTGGCCCTGCCATTCAAACCCGACAGGCGCCAGCACCTGGTCAATCTGCGCATCGCGCCATAGCTCGGCCAGGGTCTTGCCCACCTCAGGATGCACACGCTCCGGCGCCATCAACGACAGCGGCCACAGCACAAACGCGTTCTTCAGGATTTCCGCACGCGGCAGGATCAACCCATCGAAATTGCCCACCAGATCGCCATACAACAGCACATCGATATCCAGCGGCAGACCCTTGCGATCCGGCGCGTAACGGCCATTGTCGGCCTCGATGAATTTCAACCGACGGTCCAGCTCCATCAACGGCAGGTCGGTGTAGGCCGACACCACCAGATTGAAGAACGGACCGCTCTTGATGCCCACCGGCTGGCTTTCGAACACCGCCGAACAACGCAGATCGGTCAAGAAACTCGCCAACGCATCCAGGCCAGCGCGCAGATGAGACTCGCGCTCGATATTGCTGCCTAGGCCGAGGTAAACCTGAGTTAGCGGCATCCGCGCTCGATCTCCACGCCCACACCCTTGGCAGCCGGCACGGCGCCTGGCTTGGTCAGCTTGAGGTGCAACCAGGGAATCTGGAATTCACTCATCAATACTTCGGCCAGGCGTTCGGCAAAGGTTTCCACCAACTGGTACTGGGATTGCTCGGCAAAGGCCTGGATACGCGCGGACACACTGGCGTAATCCAGCGCCAACGTCAGGTCATCCCCGGCGGCGGCCGGGCGGTTATCCCAGGCGAAACTCAGGTCCAGGCGCAGGCATTGGCGGATTCCACGCTCCCAGTCGTAGGCCCCGATGACGGTGTCGACTTCCAGGCCTTCGATAAACACTCTGTCCAAGCACTCTTCTCCGCAGCACGACAAGGGCGCGATGCCCCGTTAGAATCAGGGCGTCCTCGCCCGGAATAGTTAGCATGTTTTGGTCACTGGCGATTTTCGCCTACCTGCTCGGCTCGCTGTCCTTCGCCATTTTGCTCAGCCGCCTGACGGGAAATCCCGACCCGCGAATGAGTGGCTCAGGCAATGCCGGCGCCACCAATATGTTGCGCCTGGCCGGCAAGAAACTCGCCGTACTGACGCTGCTGGGCGACCTGTGCAAGGGCTTGTTGCCCGTGCTGATCGCCAGCCTCGCCGGCCTGCCCCTGCAACAGCAGGCCTGGATCGGCGTATGCGCGGTCCTCGGCCACCTGTTTCCCCTGTACTTCCGCTTTCGCGGTGGCAAAGGCGTCGCCACGGCAGCCGGTATGTTGCTGGGGATCTACCCGCCGGCGGCCTTGCTGGCCGTACTCGCCTGGCTGCTGACGTTCTACCTGACCCGCACCAGCTCGCTCGCCGCGCTGATCGCCACCCCGCTCACCCTGCCACTACTGGCCTGGCAAGAACCGGCGGCACTGCTGCCGATGAGCGTGCTGACACTGCTGATCGTCTGGCGCCACCGGGGCAATTTACGCGACCTGTTTGCCGGGCGCGAACGGCATTTTTAAATACCGTCGACGAGCCCAGCCCACCTTGTGGCCTTACAACGGCGACAACTGCTCCATCGGCCAGCGCGCCTGCACGCTGATCGCCAGGCTTTCGTGCTGCCCAGCCTGCAAACGCTGGCAACCGGCATAGGCGATCATCGCGCCGTTGTCGGTGCAGAACTCCGGGCGCGCATAGAACACGTCGCCCTTCATGTCGCCGAGCATTTTTTCCAGCGACGTGCGCAAGGCCTTGTTGGCGCTGACGCCGCCTGCGATCACCAGGCGCTTCATGCCCGCCTGTTTCAGGGCGCGCTTGCACTTGATGGTCAAAGTCTCCACCACGGCCTGCTGGAACGCCAGCGCGATGTCGCAACGGGCTTGCTCGCTGTCGTCTCCGGCGCTGACGCTGTGCTGCCAAGTGTTCAGCGCGGAGGTTTTTAAACCACTGAAGCTGAACATCAGGCCAGGGCGATCACACATCGGGCGCGGGAAGGTGTAACGGCCCGCCACGCCTTTTTCGGCGAGACGCGCGATTTCCGGGCCACCGGGGTAATTGAGGCCCATCATCTTCGCGGTCTTGTCGAAAGCTTCACCGGCAGCGTCGTCCAGGGATTCACCCAAAAGGGTGTATTGGCCGATTCCGTCCACCTGAACCAACTGCGTATGGCCGCCCGACACCAACAATGCGACGAACGGGAACTCTGGCGGTGTTTTTTCCAGCATCGGCGCCAATAAATGGCCTTCCATATGGTGCACGCCGAGGGCCGGAATGCCCCAGGCAAACGCCAGCGCCTGGGCGCAAGAGGCCCCAACCAGCAGGGCTCCGACCAATCCGGGGCCTGCGGTGTAGGCGATTGCATCGATCTCGGTCGGCACGCAGCCGGCTTCATCCAGCACCTGGCGGATCAGGGGCAGCATGCGTTTGACGTGATCACGGCTGGCCAGCTCCGGCACCACGCCACCATAAGCACGGTGCAGGTCGATCTGACTGAACAACGCATCGGCCAAGAGCCCGCGTTCACTGTCGTAAAGTGCGACACCGGTTTCGTCGCAGGAGGTTTCAAGTCCCAGTACTAGCATGGGTTTGCGCCTTGTAGAGGCTGAATTCGAAGGCGCGCATAATAGTCGTCACTCCCCCTCCCGACTAGCGGTTTTCGATCAGAGGCTTTGCATTCCGGGCAATGAGGGGTTAACATCCGCAACCCTTAAAAACCGACGACCTCAGCCGCGAATTTTTTGCGACGAGAACGTTGATCCCGGTAATGAAAGAAGGTAGCTCTGGATGCCAGCCGTCAAAGTTAAAGAGAACGAACCCTTCGACGTAGCTCTGCGTCGTTTCAAGCGCTCCTGCGAAAAAGCCGGTGTACTGGCTGAAGTTCGTAGCCGCGAATTTTACGAGAAGCCAACTTCTGAGCGTAAGCGTAAAGCAGCAGCCGCTGTTAAGCGTCACGCCAAGAAAGTTCAGCGCGAACAGCGCCGCGCCGTTCGTCTGTACTAATACACAGACGTTCGTAGCAAGCTTCTGCCAAGCCCGGCCCTCAGCCGGGCTAATGGCATTTGCGGATATCGCTTGATGCTTCACTGTTGACGCCGCAGACGCGACCGAGACAACTGCTTCACACGTCAGGACTGGCTCTTTTGCCAGCGGTGCACGTCTTCTGACGAGCCTATCAAGGCTACTGACGAGCACACTTATTCTTCAAACAGGCGATCAACTGTATCGACTGTGCCCGACGATGAGCTTCCGAGGCCGCCATTGGCCAAGACCGGATGCCGGGGCAACATTTCCATGCCAAAAACCTGATTGAAACTAACGTCAGTGAATGAACGGCAGATACACTTCCTGAATGCCCAAGCAGACAACTGATGATCGAGCCGCGCAACGCGTGCGCTTGAGCAATCATTGGGCCCTCATTGACACGCAGTGATGACGAGAACGCCATGGCCGGGCTGATTCCCCAGAGCTTTATTGACGACCTTCTGAACCGCACCGACATCGTCGATGTTGTCAGCTCGCGCGTACAACTGAAAAAAGCCGGCAAGAACTACACCGCCTGCTGCCCGTTCCATAAAGAGAAAACCCCATCGTTCAGCGTCAGCCCGGACAAGCAGTTCTATTACTGCTTCGGCTGCGGCGCAGGTGGCAACGCCCTGGGTTTTCTCATGGACCACGACAACCTGGACTTCCCCCAGGCGATCGAGGACCTGGCAAAAGCGGCGGGCATGGAAGTCCCTCGCGAAGAAAGTGGCCGCGCACACAAGCCGCGCCAACCCACCGACTCGCCGCTGTACCCGCTGCTGACGGCCGCTGCCGACTTTTACCGTCAGGCGCTTAAAAGCCATCCGCAGCGCAAGGCCGCCGTCGACTATTTGAAAGGTCGCGGCCTTACCGGGGAAATCGCCCGCGACTTCGGCCTGGGGTTCGCCCCGCCCGGCTGGGACAACCTGTACAAGCACCTGAGCAGCGACACCCTCCAGCAAAAGGCCATGATCGACGCCGGCCTACTGGTGGAAAACGCCGAAACCGGCAAACGCTACGACCGCTTCCGCGACCGCGTGATGTTCCCGATCCGCGACAGCCGGGGCCGCATCATCGCCTTTGGTGGCCGTGTGCTGGGGGACGACAAGCCCAAGTACTTGAACTCCCCGGAAACCCCGGTATTCCACAAGGGCCAGGAGCTCTACGGCCTGTTCGAGGCGCGCAAGAACAACCGCAATCTCGATGAAATCATCGTGGTTGAAGGCTATATGGACGTGATCGCGCTCGCCCAACAGGGCTTGCGCAATGCCGTCGCCACACTCGGCACCGCGACCAGCGAAGAACACATGAAGCGCCTGTTTCGCGTAGTGCCCAGCGTATTGTTCTGCTTCGACGGTGACCAGGCGGGCCGCAACGCCGCCTGGCGCGCGCTGGAGGCAACACTTTCCAGCCTGCAAGATGGACGTCGCGCGCGCTTCCTGTTCCTGCCCGAAGGCGAAGACCCGGACACCCTGGTTCGCTCTGAAGGTACCGATGCATTCCGCGCACGCATCAATCAACACGCTCAACCGCTGGCAGACTACTTCTTCCAGCAACTGACCGAGGAAGCCGACCCGCGCTCCCTGGAAGGCAAGGCCCATATGGCCACCCTTGCGGCGCCGCTGATCGACAAAGTCCCCGGCGCCAACCTGAAATCGTTGATGCGCATGCGCTTGCAGGAAATCACCGGGCTAAGCGGCGAAGCCGTCAGCCAGCTGGTGCACAACGCGCCGCATGATGCGCCGCCGCCGGCCTACGACCCAGGCATGGATTACGACGCCATGCCTGACTATTCAGACTTCCACCAACCGCAGGAGGCCTACGCGCCCCAGCAGGAGTGGACACCGAAAAAGTCTGGCAACGACGGCAAGAAATGGGAAAAGAAACCCTGGAGCAAGAACGGCAAGCGCGGTGATCGCGACGAGGCTTACGCTCCACGAACGCCGGTTGCTGTAGAGGCGCCAACGCTCATTGCCCTGCGCACGCTCATCCACCACCCGCAATTGGCGGAAAAAGTCGAGAGCGCCGATCACTTTGCCAACGCAAGTAACACTTATGCCCAGGTACTGATCGCCTTGATCGAGGCGGTACAGAAAAATCCTAAGCTAAACTCCATTCAGTTGATGGCGCGCTGGCATGGCACCGAACAAGGCCGGTTATTGAAAGCACTCGCAGAAAAGGAGTGGCTAATTGACGGCGATAACCTTGAACAACAGTTTTTAGACACCATTACTAGGTTATCCGCGGGTCAGCACACGCAGACCCTCGACGAACTCATCAAGAGAGCAAGGCAGCCTGGATTATCGGCTGAAGAGCAAATTCAGATAGCAAAACAGATGCGCGACCTCTTAAAACAGAATGTTTCCGCATCAAACCCGACCTCAGCTGGCGTGTGAGGTCATAGCTCGGGTATAATCCTCGGCTTGTTTTTTGCCCGCCAAGACCTTCAGTGGATAGGGTGTTATGTCCGGAAAAGCGCAACAGCAGTCTCGTATCAAAGAGTTGATCGTTCTCGGTCGTGAGCAGGGTTACCTGACTTACGCGGAGGTCAACGACCACCTGCCTGAGGATATTTCAGATCCAGAGCAGGTGGAAGACATCATCCGCATGATTAACGACATGGGGATCAACGTATTCGAAGCTGCGCCAGATAAGGATTCCCTTATGCTGGCGGACGCCGATACCGACGAGGCTGCCGCTGAAGAAGCGGCTGCCGCGCTGGCTGCTGTGGAGACCGATATCGGTCGTACCACCGACCCTGTGCGCATGTATATGCGTGAAATGGGTACCGTCGAGCTGCTGACACGCGAAGGCGAAATCGAAATCGCCAAGCGTATCGAAGAGGGCATCCGTGAAGTGATGGGCGCAATCGCGCACTTCCCTGGCACGGTTGACCATATTCTCTCCGAGTACACCCGCGTCACCACCGAAGGTGGTCGCCTGTCCGACGTACTGAGTGGCTACATTGACCCGGACGACGGCATTGCGCCGCCGGCCGCCGAAGTGCCGCCGCCAGTCGATGCCAAGGCTGCGAAAGCGGACGACGACTCCGAAGACGACGACGCTGAAGCCAGCGGCGACGACGAAGATGAAGTTGAAAGCGGTCCAGACCCGATCATCGCTGCCCAGCGTTTCGGTGCCGTTTCCGATCAAATGGAAATCACCCGCAAGGCCCTGAAAAAGCATGGTCGCGCCAACAAGCTGGCAATCGCCGAGCTGCTGGCCCTGGCTGAGCTGTTCATGCCGATCAAGCTGGTACCGAAGCAATTCGAAGGCCTGGTTGAGCGTGTTCGCAGTGCCTTGGAACGTCTGCGTGCACAAGAGCGCGCCATTATGCAGCTCTGTGTCCGTGATGCACGCATGCCGCGTGCCGACTTCCTGCGCCAGTTCCCGAGCAACGAAGTAGACGAAAGCTGGACCGACGCACTGGCCAAGGGCAAGGCGAAATACGCCGAAGCCATTGGTCGCCTGCAGCCGGACATCATTCGTTGCCAGCAGAAGCTGCAAGCATTGGAGACCGAAACCGGTCTGACGATTGCCGAGATCAAGGACATCAACCGTCGCATGTCGATCGGTGAGGCCAAGGCCCGCCGCGCGAAGAAAGAGATGGTTGAAGCGAACTTGCGTCTGGTGATCTCCATCGCCAAGAAGTACACCAACCGTGGCCTGCAATTCCTCGACCTGATCCAGGAAGGCAACATCGGCTTGATGAAGGCTGTGGACAAGTTCGAATACCGTCGCGGCTACAAGTTCTCGACTTATGCCACCTGGTGGATCCGTCAGGCGATCACTCGCTCGATCGCCGACCAGGCCCGCACCATCCGTATTCCGGTGCACATGATCGAGACGATCAACAAGCTCAACCGTATTTCCCGGCAGATGTTGCAGGAAATGGGTCGTGAACCGACCCCGGAAGAGCTGGGCGAACGCATGGAAATGCCTGAGGATAAGATCCGCAAGGTATTGAAGATCGCTAAAGAGCCGATCTCCATGGAAACCCCGATTGGTGATGACGAAGACTCCCATTTGGGTGACTTCATCGAAGACTCGACCATGCAGTCGCCAATCGATGTCGCCACCGTTGAGAGCTTGAAAGAAGCGACTCGCGACGTACTGTCCGGCCTCACTGCCCGTGAAGCCAAGGTACTGCGCATGCGTTTCGGCATCGACATGAATACCGACCACACCCTTGAGGAAGTCGGTAAGCAGTTTGACGTGACCCGCGAGCGGATCCGTCAGATCGAAGCCAAGGCGCTGCGCAAGTTGCGCCACCCGACGCGAAGCGAGCATCTGCGCTCCTTCCTCGACGAGTGATAACAGAACCCCCGGCCCAGGCCGGGGGTTTTGTTTTGTATCGATAAAATCCTACGCCCCCCCTCCTCCCCCGCAATGCCCGTCTACACTCGAAACATTCCCCGTGCCATAACGAGACCGTTATGCCCAGATTGCCGACTGTGTTGCTGCTGTCGCTGCTGACCTGGACCGCAACGGCTGGCGCGTTGACTCTTAGTGATGATGAGCGTGGCTGGCTGGCGGACCATCAGGAGTTGCGCCTCGGGGTGGATGCGTCATGGCCACCCTTTGAATACCGTGACGAGAATGGCCGCTACCAAGGCTTGGCAGCGGATTATGTGCGCCTGATCCAGGACCGCCTTGGCGTGCGCGTCAAATTGATCGAGCCGGCGAACTGGAGTGCGGTACTGGAACAGGCCCGTAACAATCAGCTCGATCTGCTGCCAGGCATCATGTCCACGCCGGAGCGCCAGGGCTATATGGCGTTCACCCGGCCTTACCTGGACTTTCCCATCGTCATCCTGGCCCATGAGGGCGGCGCCAAACCACGTACCCTGAAGGACCTCTACGGCTTGAAGATTGCCGTGGTGGAAAACTACGCCCCCCATGAGCTGCTGCGCACCCATCACCCGGATCTCAACCTGGTGGCCATGCCGAATGTCAGCTCGACGCTGCAAGCCCTGGCGACCGATGAAGTGGATGCGGTGGTCGGCGACCTGGCTTCCAGCGTCTGGAGCCTGCGCCAACTCAAGCTCGACGGCTTGTACGTCAGCGGCGAAACACCCTACCGCTACCAATTGGCGATGGGCGTACCGCGTGACAACAAAATGCTGGTGGGCATTCTGGACAAGGTACTCGCCGACCTCAGCCCACAAGAAACCGACGCCATCCAGCAACATTGGGTCGGCAGCTTTACCGATCACCGCACCTTCTGGACCGACCTGCTGACCTACGGCCTGCCCGCAGTGCTCATGCTGAGTACCGTATTGGCCGTGGTGATTCGGATCAATCGCCGGCTCAGTTCGGAAATTTCCCGCCGTGTTGCCCTCGAACAGGAACTGCGCAGCAGCGAGTACCACTATCGCGGCCTGGTGGAGAGCCTGTCCGCCATTGCCTGGGAAGCCAGTATCACCGACTTCACCTACAGCTATGTGTCGCCCCACGCTGAAGATTTGCTCGGTTACCCGCGTGCGCACTGGCTGATCCCAGGCTTCTGGCGCAACATCATTCACCCCGCCGATCTGATCCGCACCGAAGCCTACTGCTATCGCGAAACCCGCGCTAACCGCGACCATAGCATTGATTACCGGGTGATCACCGCTGACGGCCGTTGCTTGTGGGTACGCGACATTGTCAGCCTGATCGAACATGGTCATGAGCCGGTTCTGCGCGGCTTGATGATCGATATCAGTGAGGCCAAGCGCACCGAGGAAGCCTTGCAGCTGTCCGAGCAAAAATTCGCCTCGGTGTTCCAGCAGTGCCCGGACATGCTAGTGATCGCGCGACTGTCTGATGGCTGCCTACTGGAAGTGAACAAGGCGTTTGAAGACCAGATTGGCCTGACGGCCGAACAGGTCGTCGGTAAAACCGCTACCGAGCTGAATATCTGGGGCATTCAGGGCGTTGGTCCCGACCTGCTGCAGCGGGTGCAGACCACCAGCATCCGCAACCTGGAAATGCCCTTTCTGCGCAGCAACGGTCAGGCCTTCACCGGGCTGATTTCCGCCGAGCCGTTCCAACTCGACACCACAGAGGCCATCGTGGTGGTGGTGCGTGACATCACCCAACTCAAGGAAACCCAGCAACAACTGCAAACCTCCGAGGAGAAATTCGCCAAGGCCTTCCACGCTTCCCCCGACGGCTTGTTGCTGAGCCGACAACGCGATGGCCTGCTGATTGAAGTGAACGATGGTTTCAGCCGGATCACCGGCTTCACCAGCGCCACCTCCCTCGACCAATCGACCTTGGACCTTGGCATTTGGGTCGACCTCAACGAACGCAAGCACATGCTGGAAATGATGCAACGCGATGGCTTTGTGCGTGACTTCATCTGCCATATCCGCCGCAGCGATGGGCAGATCCGCCTGTGCGAACTGTCCAGCCGCCCGTTGCCGATCGGCGACGAAGACTGCATGCTGACCATTGCCCGCGATATCACCGAGCGCCAGCTGATGCAGGAAAAACTGCAACAGGCCGCCACGGTGTTCGAGAGCACCGCTGAAGGTGTGTTGATCACTGACACCCGGCAGAACATCAGCGCCGTCAACCGTGCCTTCACCGAGATCACTGGCTACAGCGAGGCCGAAGCCCTCGGCCACACCCCGCGCCTGCTGGCATCCGGCCTGCATGACAGCGCCTTTTACGCCGCCATGTGGCACCAGTTGACTGCCCAGGGCCACTGGCAGGGCGAGATTTCCAACCGTCGCAAGAACGGCGAAGTGTACCCAAGCTGGTTGACGATCAGTGCCGTGCGCAATCGCGACCAGTTGATCACGCACTTCGTCGCAGTGTTTGCCGACATCTCCAGCCTCAAACTCGCCCAGGCCCGCCTCGACTACCAGGCGCACCACGACCCGCTGACCGGCCTGCCTAACCGCACGCTGTTCGAAAGCCGGCTGCAAGCGGCCCTCAACGGCCATCAGGAAACCGGTAAACAGGGCGCCGTGCTGTTTCTCGACCTGGACCGCTTCAAACACATCAACGACAGCCTCGGCCATCCGATCGGCGACCTGCTGCTCAAAGACATCGCCGTACGCCTCAAGGAACAACTGCGCGACATCGACACCGTCGCCCGCCTGGGCGGCGACGAATTCATCATCCTGCTCCCCGGCTTGCAGCACGCCAGCGACGCCCAGTACCTGGCGAATAAACTGCTGGCCTGCTTCACACCGCCGTTCCAGGCGGGTGAGCACGAGTTTTTTATCAGCGCCAGCATCGGCACCAGCCTGTACCCCGAGGACGGCACCGACGTTGCCACGCTGGTCAAGAACGCTGACGCGGCGATGTACCGCTCCAAGGCCAAAGGGCGCAACCGGGTCGAAAGCTACACCCGAGACCTCACCGCCCAGGCCAACGAACGCGTGGCACTCGAACACGAACTGCGCCGCGCCATCGAGCGCGATGAGTTGAGCCTCTACTACCAGCCCAAACTAAGCCTGACGACCCACGAACTGATCGGCGCCGAAGCCTTGATCCGCTGGCGCCACCCCACCTTTGGCGACGTCCCCCCCGAACACTTCATCGCCCTGGCCGAAGAAAACGGCATGATCCTGCAAATTGGCGACTGGGTACTGGAACAAGCCTGCCGGCAAATGCACGCCTGGCAAGGCCACTTCGACGATTTCGGCCCACTGTCGGTCAACCTCGCTGGCGCGCAGTTGCGCCACCCCGGCTTACTGAGCCGTATCGAACAGTTGCTGCATGACTACCAACTCGCCCCCGGCCGTCTGCAATTGGAAATCACCGAAAATTTCATCATGAGCCAGGCTGAAGAGGCGCTGGAGGTGTTGCACCAACTCAAAGACCTTGGCGTACAGCTGGCCATTGATGACTTTGGCACCGGCTATTCATCCCTCAGCTACCTCAAGCGCCTGCCCCTGGACTTCCTCAAGATCGACCAGTCCTTCGTCCGCGGCCTGCCCGACGACCCCCACGACGCCGCCATCGTGCGCGCCATCATCGCCCTGGGCCACAGCATGCAATTCACCATCATCGCCGAAGGCGTGGAGAACCCCGCACAGCAAGCCTTCCTGGCGGCCGAAGGCTGCGAACAGATGCAAGGCTACATCGTCAGCCTGCCGCTACCGCCGGAGCTTTTTGCTGCTACGTTTCTTCGTATGCGCATTGAGGATTATTCGGATGGCACAGCGGGGAAACCATCGTTATAATCCGCGACCTGTTACAGGGCCTATAGCTCAGTTGGTCAGAGCAGAGGACTCATAATCCTTTGGTCCACGGTTCAAGTCCGTGTGGGCCCACCAATTCGAAAGCCGCGCATTGCGCGGCTTTTGTGTGTCTGGCAGCCTCACTTCGCAAACAACTGCCCAATATCCCTGAATGCCTTGAACTCCAGCGCATTCCCGCACGGATCAAACAGAAACAGCGTTGCCTGTTCCCCCACCTGCCCCTTGAACCGAATATGCGGTTCCAGCACGAACCGGGTTTGCCGCGCCTGCAAGCGCTCCGCCAAGGCATGCCAATCGTCCCAGCCCAGCACCACGCCAAAGTGCGGCACAGGCACATCGTGGCCGTCTACGGCATTGGTGTGGGCGGCCTCCTGCGAGGCGGTTTTCGGGTGTTCGTGGATCACCAATTGGTGGCCGAAGAAGTTGAAGTCGACCCAATGGTCGCTGGAGCGGCCTTCTTCCAGGCCGAAGACGTCGCCGTAGAAGTGCCGCGCGGCGGCCAGATCGAATACCGGAATTGCCAGGTGAAAAGGCGCAAGTGTCATCAGGTCAAACCTCTATGGGCGTTAAGTGCATCGAGTTTAGCCTTGCTCCTGACGATGAAAAGACGATAGTTTTTGCGTCGAGCTCAAATTATTTCGATCAATCGAGAGGCCCATGCTGCGCGAACTGAAAACCTTTATTGCGGTAACCCGGCACGGTACGTTTGCGGCGGCGGGTATGCATATCGGGCTGACGCAGTCGGCGGTCAGTGCACAAATTCGTCAATTGGAGCAGGCCCTCGGCGTGCCATTGTTCGACCGCACCGGACGCCAGGCCACGCCGAATGCTGCCGGGCTACGCGCACTGCCGCTGGCCAAGGAGATTCTGGAAACCTTCAACCGCATGGCAGTGCCGGTAGACGCCAACGAGTACCGGGGTGAGTTGAAAGTCGGGGCCATCACTACCGCGCAAACCGGTGTGCTGCCCCAGGCGCTGGTGCGTTTGCGCCAGGCGGCGCCGGCGGTGGAGTGCAAGCTGATACCGGGGGTGTCCCTGGAGCTGTTGAGCCAGGTAGATGCAGGCGAATTGGACTCGGCCATCATCATCCGTCCGCCCTTCGACCTGCCCAAGGAGTTGCATGTGCAGGTGCTGCGCAAGGAGCCGTTTGTGCTGATCGTGCCTGACACGCTGGCGGGCGATAACCCTCTGCAACTGCTCGCGACGCAGCCTCACGTGCGTTATGACCGTGCCTCATTTGGTGGTCGGTTGGTCAGTCGATTCCTGCGTGAGCAGAAGCTCGATGTGCAGGTGTCGCTGGAGTTGGACGAGTTGGAGGCCATCGTCAAGATGGTCGAGTGCGGCTTGGGTGTATCGCTGATTCCTCAGGCCGGGTTGTGGCTGGAACGCTCGCCCAAGATACGAATTATCCCGCTGGGCAGCCTGACCTTTTACCGCGAAATCATCCTGCTCAGTCGCTATAACCAGCGCCAACTCCCCGTACCGCAACTGTTTGCCCGCTGCCTGCTCGCTGACGCCAGCCTGTAAGATGCCTGCTTATTGCCCCCGTTTCGGAGCCCTCACCTTGCCCGCCCTAGATGAAATCGATCGCCAACTGATCGCCGCCTTGCAGATCAACGCCCGCGAAAGCGTGGCCATGCTGGCCCGGCAGCTGGGCATCGCACGCACCACGGTGACCTCTCGCCTGGCGCGCCTGGAGAAAACCCAGGTGATCACCGGGTATGGCGTGCGCCTGAGCCAGCGGGTGGCGGACGGAGGTTTGCAAGCCTACGTGGGCATCACCGTGCAACCGCGCTCTGGCAAAGAGGTGTTGCGCCGGTTAAGCGCCATGGCCCAGGTGCAGCAGCTGTGCGCAGTGAGTGGCGAGTTCGATTACGTCGCCTGGCTGCGCACGGATTCGCCTGAGCAGTTGGACCAATTGCTCGACCAGATCGGCAGCGTGGACGGCGTGGAGAAAACCACGACTTCGATCATCCTCAGTAACAAATTGGATCGTGGACAGCCAGTTTGACCACGCAACTCGTCACTTTGACTCAAAACAGATCAATTCGACGACACATTGCGTCTTATTAACGTACGCAACGCTCACTAAACTGGCTGCCATCTTTTCCTATACTCAGCGGGTCGTGCCCCGCCGGGTATCCAGCAAGGTCAGCCATGAACACGTTCAACAAAAACAATCGCCACCCTGCAGACGGTAAAAAGCCCATCACCATCTTTGGCCCAGACTTTCCGTTTGCCTTTGATGACTGGATCGAACACCCGGCCGGCCTCGGCAGCATCCCCGCCGCCCACCACGGTGCCGAAGTGGCGGTCGTCGGCGCCGGGATCGCGGGCCTGGTGGCCGCCTACGAGCTGATGAAGCTTGGTCTCAAGCCGGTGGTGTACGAAGCCTCGAAAATGGGTGGCCGTCTGCGCTCCCAAGCCTTCGAAGGTGCCGAAGGCATCATCGCCGAGCTGGGCGGCATGCGCTTTCCGGTGTCGTCCACCGCGTTCTACCACTATGTCGATAAGCTGGGGCTGGAAACCAAACCTTTCCCCAACCCACTGACCCCGGCGTCCGGCAGTACGGTCATCGACCTTGAAGGCCAGACCCACTACGCGCAAAAACTCTCCGACTTGCCGGTGCTGTTCCAGGAAGTGGCGGACGCCTGGGCCGATGCCCTGGAAGCTGGCTCGCAGTTCGGCGATATCCAGCAGGCCATCCGCGACCGTGACGTGCCGCGCCTCAAGGAGCTATGGAACAAGCTGGTGCCACTGTGGGATGACCGCACCTTCTACGACTTCGTCGCGACCTCCAAGGCGTTCGCCAAGCTGTCATTCCTGCACCGCGAAGTCTTCGGCCAGGTCGGTTTTGGCACTGGCGGCTGGGACTCGGACTTCCCCAACTCCATGCTGGAAATCTTCCGTGTAGTGATGACCAACTGCGACGACCATCAACACCTGGTGGTCGGCGGTGTGGCCCAGGTGCCGATGGGCATCTGGCGCCATGTACCGGAGCGCTGCGCCCACTGGCCAGCCGGCACCAGCCTGAGTTCGCTACACCGGGGCGCGCCTCGGGCCGGGGTGAAACGTATCGCCCATGCCGCCGATGGCCGTTTCGCCGTCACCGACAACTATGGCGACACCCGCGAATACGCCGCGGTGCTGACCACCTGCCAAAGCTGGCTGCTGACCACCCAGATCGAATGCGACGAAACCCTGTTCTCGCAAAAGATGTGGATGGCCCTGGACCGCACGCGCTACATGCAGTCCTCGAAAACCTTCGTGATGGTCGACCGCCCGTTCTGGAAAGACAAAGACCCGAAAACCGGCCGCGACCTGATGAGCATGACCCTCACCGACCGCCTGACCCGTGGCACCTATCTGTTCGATAACGGCGACGATAAGCCGGGGGTGATCTGCCTGTCGTACTCGTGGATGAGCGACGCCCTGAAAATGCTGCCGCAGCCCATCGACAAGCGTGTAAAACTGGCCCTCGACGCCCTGAAAAAGATCTACCCGAACGTCGATATCAAGGCACGCATCATCGGTGACCCGATCACCGTGTCATGGGAAGCCGACCCGCATTTCCTCGGGGCCTTCAAAGGCGCACTGCCGGGCCACTATCGCTACAACCAGCGTATGTATGCGCACTTCATGCAGAAGGACATGCCCGCCGAACAACGTGGGATTTTTATCGCCGGTGATGATGTGTCGTGGACCCCAGCCTGGGTCGAGGGCGCGGTGCAGACCTCGCTGAACGCGGTGTGGGGCATCATGACCCACTTCGGTGGCAGCACTCACCCGGAAAACCCAGGACCGGGTGACGTATTCGATGAAATCGGGCCGATCGCCCTGGCCGACTAAGGAGTTGAACATGCGCGTCGCCCTGTACCAATGCCCACCGTTGCCGCTGGATGTGGCCGGCAACCTCAAGCGCCTGCACGCTTTGGCGCATGAGGCGTCCGGCGCCGATGTGCTGGTGCTGCCGGAGATGTTCCTCACCGGCTACAACATCGGCACCGAGGCGGTTGGCGCCTTGGCCGAGGCGCAGGATGGGCCGTCGGCACAGGCGATCGCCGAACTGGCCAAAAGTGTAGGGCTGGCGATTCTTTACGGTTACCCGGAGCGGGCCGAGGACGGCAAGATTTACAACGCTGTGCAGTTGATCGACGCCCACGGCCAGCGCTTGTGCAACTACCGCAAGACCCACCTGTTTGGCGACCTGGACCACTCGATGTTCAGTGCCGGCGGCGATGATTTCCCGCTGGTGGAACTCAACGGCTGGAAGCTGGGTTTCCTGATCTGCTATGACCTCGAGTTCCCGGAAAACACCCGACGACTGGCCCTCGCCGGTGCCGAACTGATCCTGGTGCCCACCGCCAATATGGTGCCGTTCGACTTTGTTGCCGACGTCACCGTGCGGGCGCGGGCCTTCGAGAACCAATGTTATGTGGCCTACGCCAACTATTGCGGGCACGAAGGCGAGATCCAGTACTGCGGGCAAAGCAGCATCGCCGCGCCGAATGGCCAGCGCATTGCCCAGGCGGGCCTGGATGAAGCCTTGATCGTCGGGGAACTGGATCGTCAGTCGATCCTGGAGGCCCGTGCCGCCAATCACTACTTGCAGGACCGTCGCCCCGAGTTATACGGCGCGCTGCACAAGCCCTGATTCAGCCGGTTTGTTAGCATAGGCACATCCCACGTTTCGGAAGTGCCCATGCCTGCGCCGGCCCCCCCTCATCACCTTCACCTGACCCTCGCCAATGGCTTGCGGGTTTCCTTGCAGCATGCGCCACGTCTGAAACGTTGCGCCGCCGTTTTGCGCGTAGCCGCAGGCAGCCATGACGTGCCGCTGGCGTGGCCAGGGTTGGCGCATTTCCTGGAGCATCTGCTGTTCTTGGGAACTGAGCGTTTTCCTACGAACGAAGGGTTGATGGCCTACGTGCAACGTCATGGGGGTCAGATCAATGCCAGCACCCGTGAGCGCACCACGGAATTTTTCTTTGAGCTGCCCGTTGCACTGTTTGTCGGTGGATTGGAGCGTTTGGCTGACATGCTGAGCCACCCGCGCCTGGCGCTGGAGGACCAGTTGCGTGAGCGCGAGGTGCTGCACGCCGAGTTTGTCGCCTGGTCCCGCGATGCCAAGGCGCAGCAGCAGGTCGCGTTGCTGGAAGGCCTGGCGGCGGATCATCCGCTGCGGGGTTTCCATGCAGGCAACCGCGACAGCCTGCCGGTGGAGCGTGAGGCATTTCAGCAGGCGTTGCAGGAATTCCACACGCAGTTCTATCAGAGCGGGCAGATGACCTTGAGCTTGGCGGGTCCGCAATCACTGGAAGCGTTGGAAGCCTTGGCACAGCTGTTCAGCGAGCAACTCACCTCAGGACCGCTACGCCCACAATCCGCTCCACCGGCATTGATGCAGGGCGATGCGTGGAGCTATCAGCGCATCACCCACCATCACCTGCACCACGTCATCGCCTGCAATGCGCCACGGGAAGCACTGGCGTTTCTCTGCACCTGGCTTAACGCCTCGGCACCCGGCGGATTGCTGGCTGAATTGAAGACGCGGCAACTGGCGGCTGCCCTGCAGGCGTCTGTGATTTATGACTTCGCCGGGCAGGCTGTGTTGGATATCGACTTCACCACCCCAGGCGAATCGGCTACGCAAATCGAGGCGTTGCTGCACGACTGGTTGAGCTTTTTCGCACACAGCGACTGGACTTCACTGCGGGAAGAGTTTGCGCTGCTGGCCGCGCGTCAACAGCAGGTCCAAGGCGCCCTGGCTTTGGCTCGAAACGACAGCAAAGGGCTGTCGGAACAGGACGTCGTCGCCCTCAAGGCCCTGCTTGATTCGCTGCACCTGCCGCCCTCCGAGCACTCATGGCAACTGCCACCGAACAACCCATTCCTGCGCCCACCGGTCAAGGAAGAACGCGCCGGCCTGATTCGCGGCCAGACCAGCGCTCACCGGGGCTTGCGCACCTTTGCGCAGGATCGCTCCCGTGGACGTAGGGAAGTGTCGGCGCTGGCATTCAGCCAGGCATTGGCAAACGACGGTGATGAAGGTGCGCTGTATCTGCAATGGCGCTCAGCGCCTTCCGGCCTGGAAAACGCTTTGCAGCCGTTGCACGAGCATGCCCGTCAGGCGGGCGTCGAATTATCGTTCGAAAGCCTGGGCCAAGACTGGCAGGTGAAAATGATTGGGCTGCAGGCGCCCATGTCGGCCGTGCTGGACGCGTTGGCGCAAAGCCTGAACGAACCGCAAGAGGCCCCACCCGCCTCACCGCCGATGATCGCCATCCGTGAATTGCTCAAGGCGCTCCCCGCGTGCTGCAACGGGCACAATCCCGAATCGGCATCCTGGTCCACTGCGCGCTGGCACGGCCTGGGACTGGGTTTCTCGGCAACGCTTGAAGCCGCGATCAAGACCGCAGCGGCCCGTCTGCCAGGGCAGCCTGCACACCTCGATCATGTTCTGCCCGCTCTCAGCGGCCAGCGTATCTGGCATGAGATTGAAACCAACGCTGACGAAGCCGCACTGCTGCTGTTTTGCCCAACGCCAAGTCAGTCCCTGGAGGATGAAGCCGCCTGGCGATTGCTTGGCCATTTGCTCCAAGGCCCGTTCTACCAGCGCCTGCGCGTCGAGCTGCAAATCGGCTACGCCGTGTTCAGCGGCATCCGACAGATCAATGGGCAGACCGGCCTGCTATTCGGCGTGCAATCCCCCAGCGTGTCGCTGGAAGGTATCGTTGATCACCTGCACGTATTCCTGAAACAACTGCCAGCCCTGATCGATAGCAGCGCCGACCTGGGCAACATGACTTTGGCACAGCAATTCTCAGCACAGGAGCTGCCCAGCGCCCAAGCCGCCGAATTGTTGTGGCACGCCCATCTGGCGGGCCACTCGTCGGGCTACCTGGCTGACCTTCAATCCCACATCCAAACCTATACCCGCGAAGCATTACAGCTCGCCGCCCAGCAATTGAACGACGCCGCAGGCGGCTGGCGCTGCGTGACCAACGGCCCGCGTATCTCGGCAACCTGGCAAGCGGCAGACTGATCATTGCCGCCCCTGCAAAAGGCTTTTTCCGCCAAGACAGCGCTAACTTGAAAAGAATTGCGTAACATTCCTACGCACACATCTGAACATCTCCGACTGGAGGTGGACTATATGTATTACTTGGTAGTAAACGTCCCATCCCTTCGTAGGAGTAAGAATATGACCTGGTCCAAACCTGCTTACACTGATCTGCGCATCGGTTTCGAAGTCACCATGTACTTCGCCAGCCGTTAATCCGCTGGGTAATACAACGCCTCGGTTCGCCCGGGGCGTTTTTGTTTTGAGCTTGATGGAGCTGCCATGTTTGTCCAGATTCTAGGTTCCGCCGCCGGCGGTGGGTTCCCGCAGTGGAACTGCAACTGCGTGAACTGCGCGGGTTTTCGTGATGGCAGCCTGCGGGCCCAGGCGCGTACCCAGTCGTCCATCGCGATCTCCGACGATGGTGTGAACTGGGTGCTGTGCAACGCCTCGCCGGATATCCGCGCGCAACTCCAGGGCTTTGCACCGATGCAACCCGGCCGCGCCCTGCGCGATACCGGCATCAGCGCAATCATCCTGATGGACAGCCAGATCGACCACACCACCGGCCTGTTGAGCCTGCGCGAAGGCTGCCCGCACCAAGTGTGGTGCACCGACATGGTCCATGAAGACCTGAGCACCGGCTTCCCGCTGTTCACCATGCTCACCCACTGGAACGGCGGCCTGGCCTGGAATCGCATTGAGCTGGACGCCAGCTTCACCATTCCGGCCTGCCCCAACCTGCGCTTCACCCCACTGCCCCTGCGCAGCGCCGCACCGCCCTACTCGCCGCACCGCTTCGACCCGCACCCCGGCGACAACATCGGCCTGATCGTCGAAGACCTGCGCACCGGCGGCAAGCTGTTCTACGCCCCGGGCCTGGGTAAAGTGGACGCGCCGCTGCTGGAAATCATGGCCAACAGCGACTGCCTGCTGGTGGACGGCACGATGTGGGACGACGACGAAATGCAGCGCCGTGGCGTCGGCACCCGCACCGGCCGCGAAATGGGCCACCTGGCGCAGAACGGCCCCGGCGGCATGCTGGAAGTGCTGGAGCAATTGCCCGAGCAGCGCAAAGTACTTATCCACATCAACAACACCAACCCGATCCTCGATGAAGACTCCGCCGAGCGAGCGGAACTGGTGCGACGCGATGTCGAAGTGGCTTACGACGGCATGAGCATTGAATTGTAGGAGCGACCGACATGACTGACACGCCATTGACCACCACCGAATTCGAAGCCGCCCTGCGTGCCAAGGGCGCCTTCTACCATATCCATCACCCCTACCACGTGGCGATGTACGAAGGCCGCGCGACCCGCGAGCAGATCCAGGGCTGGGTCGCCAACCGTTTCTACTATCAGGTGAACATCCCCCTGAAAGACGCCGCGATCCTGGCCAACTGCCCAGACCGCGAGATCCGCCGCGAGTGGATCCAACGCTTGCTCGACCACGACGGCGCCCCCGGTGAAGACGGCGGTATCGAAGCCTGGCTGCGCCTGGGCCAGGCCGTAGGCCTCGACCCGGATCAACTGCGCTCGCAGGAATTGGTACTGCCCGGTGTACGATTCGCGGTAGACGCCTACGTCAACTTCGCCCGCCGCGCGAGTTGGCAGGAAGCCGCCAGCAGTTCGCTGACCGAATTGTTCGCGCCGCAGATCCACCAGTCGCGCCTCGACAGCTGGCCGCAGCATTACCCGTGGATCGACCCGGCCGGTTATGAATATTTCCGCACCCGCCTGGGCCAGGCTCGTCGTGATGTGGAGCACGGTTTGGCGATCACGTTGCAGCACTACACCACCCGTGAGGGCCAGGAGCGCATGCTGGAAATTCTTCAGTTCAAACTGGATATTTTGTGGAGCATGCTGGACGCCATGAGCATGGCCTACGAACTCAAACGCCCGCCGTATCACAGCGTGACCGACCAACGGGTGTGGCATAAAGGGATCCCCCTATGAGCTTTGATCGCAGCAAAACACCCACCTGGCGCCAGGGCTATCGCTACCAGTACGAACCCGCGCAAAAAGGCCATGTGCTGCTTTACCCCGAGGGCATGATCAAGCTCAACGACAGCGCTGCGCTGATCGGTGGTTTGATCGACGGCGAGCGCGACGTGGCGGCGATCATCGCTGAGCTGGATAAACAGTTCCCCGGCGTGCCAGAACTCGGTAAAGACATCGAGGATTTCATGGAGGTCGCCCGTGCAGAGCACTGGATTACCCTTGCCTGAGAAACCGCCGGTTGGCTTGCCGCTGTGGCTACTGGCCGAGCTGACCTACCGCTGTCCGTTGCAATGCCCGTACTGCTCCAACCCGCTGGATTTTGCCGAGCAGGGCAAGGAGCTGAGTACCGAGCAGTGGTTCAAGGTGTTTCGCGAAGCCCGCGAGATGGGGGCCGCACAACTGGGGTTTTCCGGCGGTGAGCCGTTGGTGCGTCAAGACTTGGCCGAGCTGATCGCCGAGGCGCGCAGGCTGGGGTTCTACACCAACCTGATCACCTCCGGCATCGGCTTGACCGAGCAGAAGATCAGCGACTTCAAGAAAGCCGGCCTGGACCATATCCAGATCAGCTTCCAGGCCAGCGACGAACAGGTGAACAACCTGCTGGCCGGCTCGAAAAAAGCCTTCGCGCAAAAGTTGGAAATGGCCCGTGCGGTGAAGGCACATGGTTACCCGATGGTGCTGAACTTCGTCACCCATCGGCACAATATCGACAAGATCGACCGCATCATCGAGCTGTGTATTGCGCTGGAAGCGGACTTCGTCGAACTCGCCACCTGCCAGTTCTACGGTTGGGCCCAGCTCAATCGTGTCGGACTATTACCGACCCAGGCACAACTGGTGCGCGCCGAACGCATCACCAACGAATACCGCGCCAAGCTGGAAGCCGAAGGTCACCCGTGCAAGTTGATTTTCGTCACCCCGGATTACTACGAGGAACGCCCGAAAGCCTGCATGAACGGCTGGGGCAGTATCTTTCTGACCGTGACACCAGACGGTACGGCCCTGCCCTGTCACGGCGCCCGACAGATGCCGGTGCAGTTTCCCAACGTGCGCGACCACAGCATGCAGCACATCTGGTACGACTCGTTCGGCTTCAACCGCTTTCGCGGCTACGACTGGATGCCCGAGCCATGCCGGTCATGCGATGAAAAGGAAAAGGATTTCGGCGGCTGCCGATGCCAGGCCTTCATGCTCACGGGGGACGCGAGCAATGCCGACCCGGTGTGCAGCAAGTCCGAGCAGCACGGCCTCATCCTGCAAGCGCGGGAAGAAGCCGAACACGCCACCCAGACCATCGAGCAGTTGGCCTTTCGCAACGAGCGCAACTCACGGCTCATCGCAAAAGGCTGACGGCCTCAGCGCTTGGCGATGATGTACACCGCGTGCACGATGCCAGGGATGTAGCCGCACAGGGTCAGCAGGATATTCAGCCAGAACGCGCCAGCGAAACCCACTTGCAGGAACACACCCAGTGGCGGCAACAGAATGGCGATGATGATACGAATGAAATCCATGGGGTCAGCTCCAGAAAATCGGCTCGTGTGAGCCGTGTAGCTAATCGACCTTGGGCGTTCGTGAGGGTTCAGTGGGATCTGGCGTTGGGCCACTGTCAGGCGAGAATCTCCAAGCCGTGCTTCTTCACGATGCTCAGCAACTTGAGCGCCATGCCGCTGGGTTGTTTCTCGCCGGATTCCCACTTTTTCACGGTGGACGCGCTGGTGTTCAGGTAGCGGGCGAACACAGGTCTGTTCACATGGCATCGCTCGCGCAGATCCTTGATTCGCTCGGCAGACATCTGCAACGGGACGGGCGTGAGACACGCTTCATCGAACTCACGAAGCATGTTTTTATTGATGGCGCCAATTGCGTAAAGCGCCAAGGCGGACTGGTGGATGGACTCCATTGCTTCACTTACATATTTGTTGGTCATGATGCACTCCCTCAATATGCCGTCTTAGACCCGTGACAGCTGTGGTATGCACTAGGTAAAGAGTACAAAAGCGTGCTCCACTCGCTGCGACCACTCCCTAAAGAGTCAGCAAAAAAACATCTTTTTCAGCGACGTTCAAGCGCCCTTTTCAATCCAAAGGTTTCACGCCCAAAAAAACGCCCCCAGCCAAAAGAATCAGGCCGGAGGCGCCGCGTAGACCGCGAGACGGTTCAGGAATAGGGGGTTAAACGGCGATGCCCTTGCGGCATTGCAGTTGAGCGGTGCGCACGCGGGAGAAGGCACGGGCGAGGCGCAGGAGCATTTCGTCGATGTTGCTTTTGCTCACGCTCAGGGCCGGGGTGAAGCGCAGGCAGTTGGGTTGCGGGGCATTGAGGATCAGGCCTTCGTGCAGCGCTGCCTTTACGACAGCATCCGCAGAATCATCTGACAACGTCAGGCCCCACATCAGGCCGTGACCACGCAGTTGACCGTGGTCGTAGCGGTAGGCCAGGCGGGCAAGACCTTCGCCCAGATACACGCCGGACTCACGCACGTGGTCCATAAAACCATGCTCCAGCACGGCATCGAGTACCGCCAGCCCGGCCGATGCCATCAGTGCATTACCGTGGTGAGTACCGTCCAACTCGCCCACGTCGAAACAACAGGCTTTGCCCCGCGCCAGTAGCGCTGCAAGGGGCACCCCGCCGCCCAGGCCTTTGCCGAGGGTGATGATGTCGGCACGTACGCCGTATTGCTGCTCGGCGAGCAAGGTGCCGCAGCGGCCCATGCCGGTTTGTACTTCGTCGAGGATCAGCAGGATCCCCAGTTCACGGCACAAGCGCTCGACGCCTTTGAGGTAATGCTCGGTCGCAGGGATGACGCCCGCTTCGCCCTGGATCGGTTCGAGCAGGATGGCGACGGTTTGCGCGTCGACGGCCGCATGCAGCGCCGGCAGGTCGTTGAAGGGCACATGGCTGAAGCCGGGTAATTGCGGTTCGAAACGGTTTTCTGGACCACCCGCCGACGCCGACATCGCTGCAAAACTGCGGCCATGGCAACCTGCGCTGGCACTGAGGATGCGATGCGCTCCCCCGCGATGCAGCTGGCCCCATTTGCGCGCCAACTTGATCGCGGCTTCAACGGCTTCAGCGCCGCTGTTGAGCAGGTATGCCTGATCGCTGCCGGTGCGATGGCACAGGCGCTCAGCGAGGTTGAGTTGAGCGCGGTTATGCAGGCCGTTGCCGGGGTTGATCAGCGCCTGGGTCTGGTCCGTCAGCGCCTTGATCAACACTTGAGGGCTGTGGCCGAGGCTGTTGGCCGCGTTGCCCTGGCTGAAATCCAGGTAGGCACGGTCCTCGCTGTCCCACAGCCAGGAGCCTTGTCCGCGTACGAAAACTTGCGCAGGGCGAGCGACGGAGGGCATCAGGGAGTCGCTGGAAGAAGTATCGCTGGGCGCTTCGAACATCAAATCGTCCAGGCTCGGCGCGGGGCGACGAAACAGATTCATAGCTCGCCCCCAATAGCAACCGGACCTTGGTCGGTGCGACACGCCTGTGCTGCCTTGAGGTTTTTTGCCTTGCCTATGTAAACGCTATCAACATAAACGCTGTTCATTGCCCGATCCGGCCCTGTAAGCCCTGCGAATAGGCGCTAGACTAGGCGCCTCGGGGGCCAACAGCCATTTCGTTTTTCCAGCTTTTTCGATAAGTAAGTCTTATGGATTTCAAGCAACTGCGTTATTTCGTCGCGGTGTATGAGGAAGGCCACGTAGGCCGTGCCGCCGAGCGTCTGTCGATCTCCCAACCGGCGCTGTCCCAGCAGATTCGCCAACTGGAACAGAACCTGGATGTGAGCCTGTTCGAGCGCAGCAGCAAGCGCCTGCTGCCGACACTGGCGGCGCACACACTGTACAACCACGCGCTGCCATTGATCGACGGCATGCAACAGGCGGTTGAAGCCTTGCGCAATTTCAAGGGCCAGGCGATGCGCACGCTGGCTATCGGCGTACTGCAAACCGTACACACCAGCCTGGTCCCGCAGATGCTGGAGCGCGTGCGCAAGGCCCAGCCACATCTGGTGGTGCAGATCTACGAATTGACCGGGCTTGAGATCGAGCGCCGACTGCTCAATGGCTCGCTGGATATCGGCATCAGCTACTTGCCGCCGCGCCAGCCGGGGCTGCATGGCGTGTTGCTGTATGAAGATGAACTGAAGGTGGTCATCCCCGAGGATCACCCCTTGCGGGAATTCAAGAAAGTCTCGCTGAAGCAGGCGGCGGAGCTGCCGATGTTGCTGCTGGGGGAAGAGTTCCAGGTCCGGCAGATCTGGCAAGGACAGCTGTCCAACCTCGGAAGACGCCCGCAAGTACAGGCGGAGCTGAACACCATGGTGGGGATTCTCGACAGCCTGCCCCACACAAAACTGGCGACGGTGCTGCCGGGCCGCTCTCAGGACGAACACAACAGCCAGTCGCTGCTGTGGAAACCCTTGAGTGAACCCAGGGTGCCGCTGAAAGTCGGCCTGGTGTGCCGCGATGTGCAGCGCCAGCAAGCGACGGTGGCGTTGCTGCGCACCCTGCTGGAAGACGTGATGAACGCCCCGCAGGCGCAGCCCTGAACTCAAGAGGCTGACTTTTTCGCGGGCAAAAGAAAACCCCGCCGAAGCGGGGCTTTGCAGACTGTTTCCCTGACATCCATTTCACTCCGCCGTCCTGGCAGAATCCTACGTGTCCGTGTTGTTGCTTTGCGCTTCCTGCGCGACGTCCATGTGAAGTAGATTATCCGTGGATCCAATCTGGCGATAGAGGACGATTAGCAGCACGTCATGTAAGAGAATGCTTACACGCCCTCCAAGCCCTTAGAACAGGGTCTCATCCAGCAGGAACAGCGATTCGCTACCGGCTTTTACCGACGCACTCAGCGAGTGGATGCGTGGCAACAAGCGCGCGAAGTAGAAGCGTGCAGTGCCCAATTTGCTGGCGTAGAAGTCTTCTTCAGATTCCTTGCCCAACGCAGCCTTGGCCATACGCGCCCACATATAGGCGTAGGCCATGTAGCCAAAGGCGTGCAAATACTCCACCGACGCCGCGCCGATTTCATTCGGGTTGGTCTTGGCGCGGTCCAGCACCCAGGCGGTCAACTCATCCAGGTTATCCACTGCTGCGCCCAGCGGCTTGGTGAACTCCGTCAACTCGGCACCCGCCGAGGCAATGAAAGCACGGACCTCGTCGGCAAACAGGGTGTAGAACGCCCCGCCGCTGCCGACGATCTTGCGCCCCATCAAGTCCAGTGCCTGGATGCCGTTGGTGCCTTCGTAGATCTGGGTGATGCGCACATCACGCACCAGTTGCTCCTGGCCCCACTCGCGAATGTAGCCATGGCCGCCGAACACCTGTTGGCCGAGCACAGTGGTTTCCAGGCCCAGGTCGCTCAAGAACGCCTTGGCTACCGGGGTCAACAGGGCGACCAGGTTATCGGCACGCTCACGCGCAGCAGCGTCGTCGCTGAACTTGGCGATGTCCAGTTGCGTCGCCACATAGGTGGAGAACGCCCGGCCACCTTCGTTCGCGGCCTTCATGGTGAGCAACATGCGGCGCACGTCGGGGTGCACGATGATCGGGTCGGCCACTTTGTCTTTGTGCTGAGCCCCGGTTGGCGCACGGCTTTGCACGCGGTCGCGCGCATACTCGATGGCGTTCTGGTAGGAACGCTCGCCGGATGCCAGGCCCTGGATGCCTACACCCAGTCGCTCGTAGTTCATCATGGTGAACATCGCCGCCAAGCCCCGGTTCGGTTCGCCCACCAGGTAACCCACGGCCTCGTCGAAGTTCATCACGCAGGTCGCCGACGCCTGGATCCCCATCTTGTGCTCGATGGAACCACAACTCACGGTGTTACGTGCGCCCAGGCTGCCGTCGGCAGTGACCATGAACTTCGGCACCAGAAACAGTGAGATGCCCTTGGGACCGGCCGGTGCGTCCGGCAGCTTGGCCAGCACCAGGTGGATGATGTTGTCGGTGAGGTCGTGTTCACCGCCGGTGATAAAGATCTTGGTGCCGCTGACTTTGTAGGAACCGTCCGCCTGTGGCTCGGCCTTGGTGCGGATAATCCCCAGGTCAGTACCGGCGTGGGCCTCGGTCAGGCACATGGAGCCGGCCCATTCACCGGAATACATCTTCGGCAGATAAGCCGCCTTCAGTTCTTCGCTGGCGTGAGTATTGATCGACACGCAGGCGCCGGAAGTCAGCATCGGATACAAACCGAACGCCAGGCTCGACGAGTTGATCATCTCTTCAACCTGGGCCGACACCGCCTTGGGCATGCCCATGCCGCCAAACATCGGGTCACCCCCTACACCCACCCAGCCGCCTTCGGCATAGGTTTTGTAGGCCTGTGGAAAACCATCCGGCGTAAACACTGCGGTGTTGTCCCAGCGGCAACCCTGTTCATCGCCACCGCGGCTGAGCGGGGCGATGGATTTGGCGGTGACCTTGCCGGCTTCTTCGAGGATGGCCTCTACGGTTTCGGCGTCAACGGTGTCTGCCAATGCCGGCAATTGGGCCCAGGTGGTGGCGACCTCAAAGACTTCGTTGAGGACGAAGCGCATATCACGCAGCGGCGCTTTGTAATCAGCCATGGCAAACCTCGTGAGAACGTGAAAAGTAATTCGGTAAGAGTCGGTTTTACAGGCTCAGAGTGTACCCGAACAACTTTTCAGACACATAGGGTCCACTTGTGACTGATTGGTATTTTTAAGTCATTACAACGCAAACGCCTCCGCAGGCAGACTCATCAGGCATTCGCTGCCCGCTTCCACCGCAGCGCGGTGGGTGGCGGTACGTGGCAGCAGGCGCTTGAAATAGAAGTCGCAGGTCGCGAGCTTGGCCTTGGAAAAATCCGAGTCCGGTTGCTCAAGGGCAGCCATCGCCATGCGCAGCCACAGGTAGGCGAGGATCACGTAGCCGCTGTACATCAAGTAATCCACGGCCGCCGCACCCACTTCATCGGGGTTCTTCATCGCGGCCATGCCGACCTGGGTGGTCAGTTCGCCCCATTCCCCGTTCAGTTGGTTGAGCTGCGCTACATAGGCCTTGAGCTGCGGATGCTCGGCATTCGCCGCGCAGAACTTATGCACAATCTTGGTAAACCCACGCAGCAACTTGCCCTGGCTGCCCAACACCTTGCGCCCCAGCAGATCGAGGGCCTGGATGCCGTTGGTGCCTTCATAGATCGGCGCAATCCGCGCGTCGCGGGCCAGTTGTTCCATGCCCCACTCGCGGATGTAACCGTGACCGCCGAAGACCTGCATGCCGTGGTTGGTCACCTCAAGGCCGGTGTCGGTCATGAAGGCTTTGCAGATGGGTGTGAGAAACGCCAGCAGGTCTTCAGCGTCCTGGCGCTGGGTGGCGTCGCTGCTCAGGTGCGCGGTGTCGAGCAACTGTGCGGTGAAGTAGGTCAGTGCGCGATTGCCTTCGTTGAAGGCCTTCATGGTCAGCAGCATGCGGCGCACATCGGGATGCACGATGATCGGGTCGGCGGCTTTATCCGGAGCCTTGGCGCCGGTCAGCGAGCGCATCTGCAGGCGGTCGTTGGCGTACTTGATTGCGCCCTGGAAGCTCGCCTCACCATTGCACAGGCCCTGCATCCCAGTGCCCAGGCGCGCGTGGTTCATCATGGTGAACATGCAATTGAGGCCTTTGTTCGCCTCACCAATCAGGAAGCCCTTGGCGCCGTCGAAGTTCAGCACACAGGTGGCCGAACCCTTGATGCCCATCTTGTGTTCGATGGAGCCGCAGTGCACCGCGTTACGCGCACCCGAATCCGCATGGAACTTGGGCACGATAAACAGCGAGATGCCCTTGGTGCCCGCCGGTGCGTCCGGCAGTTTGGCCAGCACCAGGTGGATGATATTGGCGCTCATGTCGTGTTCGCCGGCCGAGATGAAGATCTTGCTGCCGGAGACCGCATAGCTGCCGTCCGCCTGGGGCACGGCGCGGGTCTTGATCAGGCCCAGGTCGGTGCCGCAATGGACTTCGGTCAGGCACATGGTGCCGGTCCATTCGCCGGCGGTGAGTTTGTTGAGGAACGTGTCTTTCTGCTCGGCGGTGCCGTGGGCGTGGATCGCCGACATCGCGCCGTGGGTCAGCCCTGGGTACATGCCCCAGGACGTGTTGCTGGAGCCGATCATCTCGCTGAGCACCAGGCCCAGCGACGACGGCAAGCCCTGGCCGCCGTAGGCCGGGTCTGCCGCCACACCGTGCCAGCCACCTTCCACGTACTGGGCGAAGGCTTCCTTGAAACCCTTGGGCGTAGTCACCACGCCATTGTCGAAATGGCAGCCTTCTTCGTCGCCGCTGCGGTTGAGCGGCGCGAGGACGTTTTCGCAGAATTTGGCGCCTTCTTCGAGAATCGCGCTGACCATGTCCGGGCTGGCATCGGTCGCGCCCAAGGCGGCGTAATGGCCGTGGAAATCAAACACGTTGTCGATCAGGAAGCGCATGTCGCGAAGGGGGGCTTTGTAGTCAGGCATGGCAATGTCTCCGTCAGCAGATGGTTTCAACCTACTGCCGGGCATTGCCTCGGACAATCACTGTAGCGCTGCTGAATACAGCGCCATCACTCAACCGGCAGCGCTCTCCATGCGCACCGCGCCACGCCGGGTTTGCCCGGCGGCGACCACGCAGTTGCGCCCCGCGCCTTTGGCGGCATACAACGCCTGGTCGGCGGATTTGAGCACTTCTTCCGGCGTGCGCTGCTCGGCCTGGCGCTCGGCCACGCCGATGCTGATGGTTACCGAAACACTCGATGCGCCACCGCCGGAACGGCGTTGACGGCCTTGATGATCGTCCTGAGGGCGGTCCGAGTTGCGCAGCTTGATGTCGTAGTCGGCGATGATTTCGCGGATTTCCTCCAGGTGCGGCATGCATTCCTCCACCGTCTTGCCGGCGAACACCACGGCAAATTCCTCACCGCCATAGCGATAAGCGCGCCCGCCACCGTTGACCTTGGACAGCTTGCTCGCCACCAGGCGCAGCACCTGGTCGCCGACATCATGGCCATGGGTGTCGTTGAAGCGCTTGAAGTGGTCGACGTCGCTCATCGCCAGCACGTAGTTGCGCCCCAGCCGCTGCATGCGTTCGTTCAGTGCGCGACGCCCCGGCAAACCGGTGAGTTCATCGCGAAAGGCCATTTGATAAGCCTCGTGTGCCACACCGGCAGCAATCATCAGCATCACCTGGCTGCACATGATGTTCAGGGTGAACGGCAGGATGAACGTCTGCGGCAACATCCAGAACATCCCCAGCAAACCCACCAGTTGCGCGGCGTGCAGCGGACGTGGCTGATACCAGTACTGCGCCGCCAGGGTCAGGAAGCCGATCAGGAACATCGGGTATGACAGCTGGATCAGGCTCATCCAGCTGCCATGCAGCGCCGGCCAGCGAATCTCCGCCAGCCAATTGAGCACGGCCTGGGGATAACTTTGCTCCAGCGCCAGCGCCACGCTGCCGATCGCCAGCAACACCGCGCCACGGGCGACGAAGTCGCGGAACAGGTGGGTCTTCTCCTGCCATAGCGCGTAGATGCTGAACAGTAGCGGCAACAGCAGGCAGCACAGATGAAACACCACCGCCGCGTCTTCGCGCACGCGGCCGTTGTCGCGGTAGAAATCGGTCTGGGTATCCAGCAGGAAGTAGGCGATGTACACCGTGATCATCAGAAACAGTTCGCGCTGACGGCGATACACCGCGCAGTACGAACCGCCGAGCAACAGCACCAGGGTCGGCAACACATTGAACAGTGACGTGAAGAAGACGTTGAGGTCCTTGACGTACGCAGCCGAGAGCCCGGCCAGCAAGAGCAGCAACGAAGGTAGAAAATGACTGAAACGTACAGCGGACACGCGCGACAAGGGTAAAACTCCGACCCGCAGAAATGATGGCACTATGCCTTGATGCAGACAGTTAAGCACAACCTGGCACGCATGTATCACATTGCCATCACTGTAACGGCAGCCGAACGCAATCCCTGAGCGCTGTGCTGTGGTTTTTTATCACCCATAAAAAAACCGCCGCACCCAAGGGGCGCGGCGGCTTCACGAGAACCCGGTAAGGCTTAGTAAGCCAGGCCGAAGTCTTCTTCTTTCATGTCCATCAGGTTGTTTGCGCCCGACAGCATGGTGGCTTTATGGGCCAGGGTACGCGGCAGGATGCGCTGGAAGTAGAAGCGCGCAGTCTGCAGCTTGGCGGTGTAGAACGCCTCTTCGGTGGTGCCGGCAGCCAATTTTTCGGCAGCCAGGCGCGCCATGTCGGCCCAGAAGTAAGCCAGGCACGCGTAACCGGAGTACATCAGGTAGTCCACCGAGGCGGCACCCACTTCTTCGCGGTCTTTCATCGCGGCCATGCCGACCTTCATGGTCAACTCGCCCCACTCTTTGTTCAGTGCAGCCAGCGGTGCAACGAACTCTTTGACCGCTTCGTTGCCTTCGTTGGCCTGGCAGAACTTGTGCACGATCTTGGTGAAGCCCTTGAGCGCTTCGCCCTGGGTCATCAGCACTTTACGGCCCAGCAGGTCGAGGGCCTGGATGCCGGTGGTGCCTTCGTACAGCATCGAGATGCGGCTGTCGCGAACGTTCTGTTCCATGCCCCACTCGGCGATAAAGCCGTGGCCGCCGTAGATCTGCACGCCGTGGTTGGCGGATTCAAAACCGACTTCGGTCATGAACGCCTTGGCGATCGGGGTCATGAACGCCAGCAGGCCGTCGGCTTGCTTCTTGGCTTCGTCGTCGGTGCCGTACTTGACGATATCCACTTGCTTGGCGGTGAAGTACACCATCGCACGGTTGCCTTCAGCGAAGGCTTTCATGGTCAGCAGCATGCGGCGCACGTCAGGGTGCACGATGATTGGGTCGGCAGCTTTGTCCGGCGCTTTCGGGCCGGTCAGGGAGCGCATTTGCAGGCGATCGCGAGCGTACTTCAGGCCGCCCTGGAAGCCGATCTCGGCGTGGGACAGGCCTTGCAGCGCGGTACCCAGGCGAGCGGTGTTCATAAAGGTGAACATGCAGTTCAGGCCTTTGTTCGCCGGGCCGATCAGGAAACCGGTGGCCGCGTCGAAGTTCATCACGCAGGTGGCGTTGCCGTGGATGCCCATCTTGTGTTCAAGGGATCCACAGGTCACGGCGTTGCGCGCGCCGATCGAACCGTCGGCGTTCGGCAGGAACTTAGGCACGATGAACAGCGAGATACCTTTGGTGCCGGCCGGTGCGTCCGGCAGGCGGGCCAGTACGATGTGGACGATGTTGTCGGCCATGTCGTGTTCACCGGCCGAGATGAAGATCTTGGTGCCGGAGACTTTGTAGGAACCGTCGGCCTGAGGCTCGGCCTTGGTGCGCAGCATGCCCAGGTCGGTGCCGCAGTGTGGCTCGGTCAGGCACATGGTGCCGGTCCATTCACCCGACACCAGCTTGGTCAGGTAAGCCTCTTGCTGCTCGGGAGTACCGTGCTCGGAGATGGTGTTCATCGCACCGTGGGACAGGCCCGGGTACATGCCCCACGACCAGTTGGCGGCGCCAACCATTTCGCTTACGGCCAGGCCCAGGGATTCCGGCAGGCCTTGGCCGCCGTGCTCCACGTCGTGGGCCAGGCTTGGCCAGCCGCCTTCGACGAATTGTTTGTAGGCTTCTTTGAAACCGGTTGGGGTTTTAACGCCCGACTCACTCCAGGTGCAGCCTTCGATGTCGCCCACGCGGTTCAGCGGTGCCAGTACTTGCTCGCAAAACTTGGCGCCTTCTTCAAGGATGGCGTCAACCATGTCCGGGGTAGCGTCCTGGCAAGCCGGCAGGCTCTGATAGTGCGCTTCATAGCCAAGCAGTTCGTCACGAACGAAGCGAATATCACGCAAGGGGGCCTTGTAGTCAGGCATAGCGATAAACCTCTGCTGATGTATCTGGAATGAACAACCGCGTGGAATTGTTGTGGCGGTCAAACAGGTGTTTGAAACATACGTTTACCACCTGGGGATGTCAAGCGTCGTCCGGATGCCGTTTGTCATGACGTGAATCAAAGGCGCGCACGGCGACGCCTGCGGCGGGTTGCCACAAGGAGTTCAGAAGGGAATCAAGAATTGTGCAAGCACAACCGACCTCTGTAAGAGGCCGGTGGGAGTCAGAGGGGATTAAGCGTAGGTGTCGATCAGGGTGCCGAGCATTTCATCCGAAGCCTTGGCCACTTTGGCGCCGAGCTCCACTTGGAATTTGCCTTGGGCCATTTCGACCATGTTGCTGGCCGAGTTGGACGGCTGGGCACGGTCGTTGGCTTGCAGGCGGTCGCTTTGCGCATCCGAGGGCTGGGTCGTCGCGGCGCTGGCGATTTTTCCGGCGGCCTGGTCGACACGGTTCTGCCCGGTCTGAATGCTGCTCAGGCCCGAATAAAACGCGCTGCTTCCGGAGATTTCCATGGCGTAAGCCTGCCTTTAGAGAATCGTGAACCGTGATTGAAGCAGAGTTGCCCGCAAAACGCCCGTCAAAAACACTAATGGCATAATGCCTTAGCGATAGCCAAAATCAGTCAAGCAAGTCCAGCTGCAAGTATTCTGCCACCGCTTCAGCCCCCGCCTGCTTGAGTTTCGGCACACGGCCCAGACAGGGCGCAGGCAGCCGTTCGGCCAGGGTGGCGAGGTTCTCTTCCAGACGGGAGGTCTTGGGGTCGATGATATTCGCCACCCACCCGGCCAGCTGCAAACCGTCGCGGGCGATGGCTTCGGCGGTGAGCAAGGCATGGCTGATGCAACCCAGGCGCACGCCTACCACCAGGATCACCGGCAGCTTGAGCGCCATGGCCAAATCCGACAGGTTCGCCTGATCGGCCAGAGGCACCCGCCAACCGCCTGCGCCTTCGATCAAGGTGAAATCCGCTTCGCGCGCCAGAATCTGCTGCATGGGCTTGAGCAACGATTGCACGGTCAGAGAGACGCCCGCCTCCCGCGCCGCCAGATGCGGCGCGATGGCCGGTTCGAACGCCACCGGGTTGACCTCGGCATACGTCAGGGGCAACGAACATTCGGCCAGCAACGCCAGTGCATCAGCGTTGCGCAAGCCTTTGGGCGTGACCTGGCAACCGGAAGCCACGGGCTTGCCAGCGGCAGTGCTTCTGCCGGCTTGTCGCGCCGCGTGCAGCAGGCCAGCAGCGATGGTGGTCTTGCCAACATCGGTGTCGGTGCCAGTGATGAAGTAGGCGGCGTTCATAGAGGTTTCTCCAGTACGGCATACACCACTTGGTAAGTCGCCGGCAGGCCCTGGGCCTGGCGGAACCGCTCATACGCCTGCACCAGTGCAACAATCCGCGCGCGCCCCGTCAACCCTCCCGGCCGGCCGGGGTTGAGGTTGTGCGCACCCAGGGCCTTCAATTCATGGGTGAGGCTGCGCACGTCCGGGTAATGCAACACGTGGGCGCGGCGCTCCAGGCTCACTACCCGCAAGCCGCTGGCTGCGCACAGATGCTGATAAGCCTCGAACGTACGAAAGCGGTTGACGTGAACCAGGCCATCCGCCGCGCGCCAGCTTTCGCGCAGCTCTTCCAGGGTGCCCACACACAGGCTGGCAAAAGCGAACGTGCCACCCGGTTGCAGCACGCGGTAGGCCTCGCTGAGCACCGCCTCAAAGTTGGCGCACCACTGCACCGCGAGGGAGGAGAAGATCAGCGCCACGCTGTCAGCTTTAAGCGGCAAGCGCTCGGCATCGCCTGCGACGAAGTGCTGCGCCCCCCCCAGCGGACGCGCGTGATTGAGCATGCCTTCGGCGATGTCCAGTGCAATGCCTTGGCTGGCGGGCAAACGTTCGGCCAGCACGCGGCTGAAATAACCGGTGCCGCAGCCCATGTCCAGCCAGCGTTGCGGCGCAATGTCAGCCGGCAAGCGTGCCAGCAATTGGCTGCCCACTGCGCGCTGTAACTCGGCAACGCTGTCGTAACTGGCGGCTGCACGGGAAAACGACGCCGCCACCTGGCGTTTGTCGGGCAAGGCACCCGGCAGCGGGGCGTGGGATAAATCAGTCATCGACGCACTCATGCAAAAAAGCCTGGATGGCCCCCGCAACACCGTGGGGGTCTTCCAGAAGAAACGCGTGGCCGGCCTGTTCAATCAGGCCGACTTCAACATCGGGCAGCAGTGCCAGCAGGTCGCTGGCGGCTTCGGCGGGGACCAACCCGTCCAGCCCGGCGAACAGGTGCAACTGCGGACCCCGATACGCCAGCAAGGCTTCGCGGGTGTCGAGTTGGGCGAGCAGTTCGAGGCCGGGCATCAGCACACTGGAAGGCGTATTCGGCGCGCCACTGACCAGCAAGCGCGATAACCCACGCGGGTCTTCGGCGCCTTTGGCACACAGCAAACCGAAACGCTTGAGGGTCACTTGGGAGTCGGCGTGGCAACCGGCGAGAAACGCATCGAACGTCTCGGCGGGCATCGCGCTGGGCCAACCTTCATGGGCGACAAAACACGGGTTGCTCGCCAGCGTCAGCAAGCCGCAGCAACGTTCGCCACGCCGCGCCGCCAGCTCCGAAGCGAGCATGCCACCCAGCGACCAACCGCCCAGCCAGGCGTTGTCCGGCAGCGTGGCGTCGAGTTCGTCGAGCCATTCATTCAGGTCGCTGGAATCCAGTGCGGGCAACGGCTCGATCTGCACCTGCAGGTGTTCGTCCAGGCCTTGCAATGCAGCGGCCAACGGTTCCAGCGGCGATACACCGAGGCCCCAACCCGGCAGCAATATCAGTCGATCACGCATGGTCGGGCTCCGTGGCGCCTAACAAGCGGAAACATTCTTCCAATGCGTTTAACAATAGCTGCACCTGCGCCTCGGTGTGGGCCGCCGTCAAGGTCACGCGCAAACGCGCACTGCCAGCCGGCACGGTGGGTGGGCGAATCGCGGTAACCATCAGGCCGCGCTCGCGCAGCATCTGCGACAGGCGCATGGCCTTGGCGCTGTCGCCGATCAGGATCGGCTGGATCGGCGTGAAGCTGTCCATCAGGTCCAGCCCAAGCTGCTCGGCGCCGTGACGGAACTGGCGGATCAGGCCGTTGAGGTGCTCGCGTCGCCAATGTTCGGTGCGCAAAAGCTCCAGGCTTTTCAAGGTGGCGCAGGCCAGTGCCGGCGGTTGGCTGGTGGTGTAGATATACGGGCGCGCAAACTGGATCAGGCTTTCGATCAGTTCTTCACTGCCCGCCACAAAAGCGCCGGCCGTGCCGAACGCCTTGCCAAGGGTGCCAACCAGGACCGGTACGTCCTCCTGGCTCAGGCCGAAGTGCTCGACGATACCGCCGCCGTTGGCACCCAATGGGCCGAGACCATGGGCATCATCCACCATCAGCCAGGCGCCCTTGGCCTTGGTTTCACGGGCCAGGGCGGGCAGGTCGGCCAGGTCGCCGTCCATGCTGAACACGCCATCGGTGACCACCAGGGTATTGCCGGTGGCTTTCTCCAGGCGCTTGGCGAGGCTTGCAGCGTCGTTATGCAGGTAGCGATTGAAACGCGCCCCCGACAGCAGGCCCGCATCCAGCAACGAGGCATGGTTGAGCCGGTCTTCCAGCACCGTATCGCCCTGCCCCACCAACGCCGTGACCGCACCGAGATTGGCCATGTAGCCGGTGGTAAACAGCAGCGCACGCGGGCGGCCGGTGAGGTCGGCCAGCGCTTCTTCCAGCTCATGGTGCGGCGTCGCATGCCCGACCACCAAGTGCGAAGCACCGCCGCCCACGCCCCAGCGGGACGCACCGGCGCGCCAGGCTTCAATCACTTGCGGGTGATTGGCCAGGCCCAGGTAATCGTTATTGCAGAACGCCAGCAGCGGCTTGCCGTCCACCACCACTTCCGGGCCTTGGGGGCTGTCGAGCAGCGGGCGCTGGCGATAAAGGTGTTCGGCACGGCGGGCAGCGAGGCGCGCGGCGAGATCGAAAGACATCCCTCACACCACAGCGTTATAGAACTGCTCGCTGCTCTTCTGCTCCACCAACGCCTGCTCGATCGCCGCCTGATGCACTTCATCCGCGTGTTCTTCACGGGCTTCCGGGAGGATGCCCAGGCGCGAGAACAGTTGCATGTCCTTGTCAGCCTGCGGGTTGGCGGTGGTCAGCAATTTGTCGCCGTAGAAAATCGAGTTGGCGCCGGCGAAGAACGCCAGGGCCTGCATCTGCTCGTTCATTGCCTCACGACCGGCCGACAGGCGTACATGGGACTGCGGCATCAGGATGCGCGCCACGGCGAGCATGCGGATGAAGTCGAATGGGTCGATGTCTTCGGCGTTTTCCAGCGGCGTACCGGCCACTTTCACCAACATGTTGATCGGCACCGACTCCGGATGCTCCGGCAGGTTGGCCAGTTGGATCAGCAAATTGGCGCGGTCGTCGAGGGACTCGCCCATGCCGAGGATGCCACCGGAGCAGATCTTCATCCCCGAATCCCGCACGTACGCCAGGGTTTGCAGGCGCTCGCTGTAGGTACGGGTGGTGATGATGCTGCCGTAGAACTCGGGCGATGTATCCAGGTTGTGGTTGTAATAGTCCAGGCCGGCCTGGGCCAGGGCTTCGGTCTGGTCCTGATCGAGGCGACCAAGGGTCATGCAGGTTTCCAGGCCCATGGCCTTCACGCCTTTGACCATCTGCAGCACGTAGGGCATGTCTTTGGCCGACGGGTGCTTCCAGGCGGCGCCCATGCAGAAGCGGGTCGAGCCGATGGCTTTGGCGCGGGCAGCCTCTTCGAGGACCTTCTGCACTTCCATCAGCTTCTCTTTTTCCAGGCCAGTGTTGTAGTGGCCCGACTGCGGACAATATTTGCAATCTTCCGGGCAGGCGCCGGTCTTGATCGACAGCAGCGTCGAAACCTGCACACGGTTGGCGTCGAAATGCGCGCGGTGCACGGTCTGCGCCTGGAACAGCAGGTCATTGAACGGCTGTACGAACAGGGCCTTGACTTCGGCGAGGGACCAATCGTGACGCAAAGTGGCGGTGGTGCTGGCGCTCATGGGCGATTCCTTGATTATGTTTTGGCAAGCGCTGCGGGAAGGGCAATACCCACAGGCACGACACGGATGCTCGGCATATTTAAGGAAGATTCATGCACTGTCAACCAGGACACAAACACCAGGTTTACATCTGGTCAAAAAACACACAAACCTGTTTAATCTGCGATGAGGCGACGGAATCGGCCGACTCTGTGTGCAACGTCTGCGAAACCGAGCTGCCGTGGCTGATAGAACACTGCAACCTGTGCGCCCTGCCCTTGCCGATGGAGGGCTTGATCTGCGGCCAATGCCAGAAACATCCGCTGGCCTTTAAACAGGTGATCGCGCCCTGGACCTACAGCTTTCCGGTCGACAGCCTGATCAGCCGCTTCAAGCACCAAGCGCGCTGGCCCCTGGGGCAGATGCTGGCGCGGCTGTTGACCCAGCACCTGCAACATCGCTTCGACAACACCGGACTCACACGTCCCGACTGCCTGCTGCCGGTACCCATGGCCCGCAAGCGCCTGCGTGAACGCGGCTATAACCAGGCCTTGATGCTGGCGCGCTGGCTCAGCAGCGACTTGAACATCCCCTACGATGAACACCTGTTGTTACGCCCCCATGAAACCGTCGCCCAACAAGCCCTCGATGCCAAGACCCGCCAACGCAACCTGCTCGGCGCTTTCGCCCTGGCGCCCGACGCACGGGTGCAAGGCCGTCACTTCGCGCTGGTGGACGACGTACTCACCACCGGCGCCACCGCCCACAGCCTGGCGCGGTTGTTGATGAATGCCGGCGCACGACAAGTCGATGTGTACTGCGTGGCCCGCACGCCCAAACCGGGCAGTTGACTTGACTCCGGTCACCCTTGCCCGCAACGTTCGGCTTATCCCATCGAAGCGTATCCCCATGTCTCTGCCAACGTCCCTCAGCCAACACATCATCCGCCGTCCCCAGCGCATTGCCTTACTGGCGCATATCGCTGAGCAGGGCTCCATCACCCGCGCGGCAAAGAGCGCGGGCTTGAGCTACAAAGCGGCGTGGGATGCCATCGACGAGCTGAACAACTTGGCGCAAAAACCACTGGTGGAACGTAGCGTCGGCGGCAAGGGCGGCGGCGGCGCCAGGTTGACGGTCGAAGGTGAGCGTGTGTTGCGCCTTTACCAGCGCCTGCAAGTGGTGCAGGCCGAAGTGTTGGGCTCGGACGAAGCCGCCAGCGATTTCAATCTACTGGGCCGCTTGATGCTGCGCACCAGCGCACGTAACCAACTGCATGGTCAGGTCGTCGCCATCGAGCAGCATGGCCGCAATGATCTGATCCGCCTGCAACTGGCCGGCGGGCTGACCCTGGCTGCGCAGATCACCCACGACAGCACCCAGCGACTGGAGCTGGAAACCGGCGTGGAAGTGGTCGCATTGATCAAGGCCGGCTGGCTGGAGTTGCTGGCACCCGAGGCCTTCGCAACAACTGGACACAATTGCATGAGCGGCATCGTCGACGCCATTCTCGATGCCGAAGACGGGCCCAGCGAAGTGCGCGTCACCCTGCCCAACGGCCAGGTTTTGTGCGCCTTGGCGCAGCCCGCCACGCTCAAGACGCTGCGCGTGACCGAAGGCAAAGCGATCCAGGTTCAATTTGCGCCGAGCAATGTGCTGCTCGGCACGCCGGTGTAAGCGGCCCGCTATTAAAACTGCAACAATTTCGTCACGCCCGCTCCTTATGGTGTCTGCAAAAACCGCAGGGAGCCTGAGATGAGCCTATTAGAAGAAAACCAAGCCACCGACCTTGAGCAGATGGTCGGCCTCACCCGCCGCCGTTTCATCGGCGCCGGTGCCCTGTGTGGCGCCGCGATGTTCCTGGGTGGCAACCTGCTGACCCGCAGCGCCCTCGCCGTCAACGCCGCCAGCGCCAGCCCGTTGCTGGGGTTCACCAGCATCGCCGCCGCCACCAGCGACGCCATCACCTTGCCGCCGGGCTACAGCGCGTCGGTGCTGATCAGCTGGGGCCAGCCACTGAGCAAGAGCGCGCCGGCCTTCGACCCGTCCGGCAACGGCACGGCCAAAGCCCAGGAACAGCAGTTCGGCGACAACAACGACGGCATGAGCCTGTTTGCCTTCCCCGGTGACGACAACCGCGCGCTGATGGCGATCAACAACGAATACACCAACTACCGCTACCTCTTCGCCCACGGCGGCGCGCCGCAATCCGCCGAAGACGTGCACAAGGCCCAGGCCAGCGAAGGCGTGTCGGTCATCGAAGTGCGGCGCAAGGGCGACACCTGGCAGTTCGTGCAGGACTCGCGTTACAACCGCCGCATCCACGGCAACTCGCCGATCCGCCTCAGCGGCCCCGCCGCCGGCCACGACTGGCTGAAAACCAGCGCCGACAAATCCGGCAAAAAAGCCCTGGGCACCTTCCAGAACTGCGCCAACGGCAAGACGCCATGGGGCACTTATCTGACGTGTGAAGAGAACTTCACCGACTGCTTCGGCAGCAGCAACCCACAACAAACCTTCGACGCCGGGCAGAAACGCTATGGCGTGGTTGCCGCCAGCAAGGACATCAACTGGCACCAGCACGACCCGCGTTTCGATATGGCCAAGAACCCCAACGAACTCAACCGCCACGGTTGGGTGGTGGAGATCGACCCGTTCGACCCGCAATCCACCCCGGCCAAGCGCACCGCCCTGGGCCGCTTCAAGCATGAAAACGCCGCCCTGGCGGAAACCCGCGACGGCCGCGCCGTGGTGTACATGGGCGACGATGAGCGCGGCGAGTTCATCTACAAGTTCGTCAGCCGCGACAAGATCAACCACAAGAACCCCAAGGCCAACAAAGACCTGCTCGACCACGGCACCTTGTATGTGGCGATTTTCGACGCAGGCGACGGCAACGCCGACCACCCCAAGGGCAAGGGCCAATGGGTCGAGCTGACCCACGGCAAAAACGGCATCGACGCCAGCACCGGCTTCGCCAGCCAGGCCGAAGTGCTGATCCACGCGCGCCTAGCCGCCAGTGTGGTGAAAGCCACGCGCATGGACCGCCCGGAATGGATCGTGGTCAGCCCCACCGACGGCCAGGTCTATTGCACCCTGACCAACAACGCCAAGCGCGGTGAAGAGGGCCAGCCGGTGGGCGGCCCCAACCCGCGTGAGAAAAACGTCTACGGCCAGATCCTGCGCTGGAAGGCCGACGCCGATAACCACGGTGCCTCGGAATTCACCTGGGACCTGTTCGTGGTGGCCGGCAACCCTGGCGTGCACGCCGGTACGCCGAAGGGTGGCTCGTCGAACATCAACCCGCAGAACATGTTCAACAGCCCGGACGGGTTGGGCTTCGACAAGGCTGGACGCCTGTGGATTCTTACGGATGGGGACTACAGCAACGCGGGAGATTTCGCGGGAATGGGTAATAACCAGATGCTCTGCGCCGACCCTTCCACCGGGGAAATCCGCCGCTTCATGGTCGGACCGGTGGCCTGTGAAGTGACGGGCATCAGCTTCTCGCCGGATCAGAAGACGCTGTTTGTGGGGATCCAGCACCCAGGCGAAACCGGTGGTTCGACCTGGCCGGAGCATCTGCCGAATGGCAAGCCGCGCTCGTCGGTGATGGCGATTCGGCGGGATGACGGTGGGATAGTCGGCGCCTGATAAGCCCTCTTCGCGAGCAAGCCCGCTCCCACACTTGACCGAGTTCCAGCATGAGAATGCGGTCGAATGTGGGAGCGGGCTTGCTCGCGAAGGCGTCCGCACAGTCACCACCTATCACTGTTACCATACCCGGCCGGACGCGGCGCCCTGCTGCGCGCAGGAGTTCGCATGGCCCACCCGTTTGAAACACTCACGCCCGACTTGGTGCTCGACGCTGTCGAAAGCATCGGTTTTCTCAGCGATGCTCGCGTTCTGGCGCTCAACAGCTACGAAAACCGCGTCTATCAAGTGGGCATCGAAGACTCGGAACCGCTGATCGCCAAGTTCTATCGGCCGCAGCGTTGGACCAACGAGGCAATCCTCGAAGAACACCGCTTCACTTTCGAACTGGCCGAATGCGAAGTGCCGGTGGTCGCGCCACTGATCCACAACGGCGAAAGCCTGTTCGAACACGCCGGTTTCCGCTTTACCCTGTTCCCCCGCCGTGGCGGCCGTGCGCCGGAGCCGGGTAATCTCGATCAGCTGTATCGCCTTGGGCAATTGCTCGGACGTTTGCATGCGGTGGGCTCCACCCGCCCGTTCGAACACCGCGAAGCCTTGGGCGTGAAGAACTTTGGTCACGACTCACTCACCACCTTGCTTGAAGGCAATTTCATTCCCAAGAGCCTGCTGCCGGCCTACGAGTCCGTGGCCCGCGACCTGCTCAAGCGCGTGGAAGAGGTGTACAAAGCCACACCGCACAAGAACATCCGCATGCACGGCGATTGCCACCCCGGCAACATGATGTGCCGTGACGAGATGTTCCATATCGTCGACCTGGACGACTGCCGCATGGGCCCGGCGGTACAGGACCTGTGGATGATGCTCGCCGGAGATCGTCAGGAATGTCTGGGACAGTTGTCGGAACTGATGGACGGCTACCAGGAATTCCATGACTTCGACCCGCGTGAACTGGCGCTGATCGAACCGCTGCGTGCATTGCGCCTGATGCACTACAGCGCCTGGCTGGCACGGCGTTGGGACGACCCAGCGTTCCCCCACAGCTTCCCGTGGTTTGGCAGCGAGCGTTATTGGGGCGATCAGGTGTTGGCATTGCGCGAACAACTGGCCGCCTTGAATGAAGAACCGTTGAAGCTGTTTTGACGGACAAATATCCTTACAATCGCGCTTTGTTAGCTGCCTAAGCAAGGATTCTGCAATGCAAGCCGCCAACCCCCGCAAGGGGTATATCCTGGGCCTGAGCGCCTACGTCATCTGGGGTCTGTTCCCGCTCTACTTCAAAGCCATCGCCAGCGTGCCCGCCGCCGAGATCATCGTGCACCGCGTGTTGTGGTCGGCGCTGTTCGGCGGTTTGCTGTTGATGGTGTGGAAGCATCCCGGCTGGTTCCGCGAGTTGCGCGATAACCCCAAGCGCCTGGCGATCCTGGCCCTCAGTGGTTCGCTGATCGCGGGTAACTGGCTGACGTATGTGTGGTCGGTGAACACCGGGCGCATGCTGGAAGCGAGCCTGGGTTACTACATCAACCCATTGGTGAACGTAGTGTTGGGCATGCTGATCCTGGGTGAACGCCTGCGCCGCTTGCAGTGGGTCGCCGTCGGGCTGGCAGCCGTGGGTGTGGCGCAACAGGTCTGGCAGGTCGGCAGCTTGCCATGGGTGTCGCTGGTGCTGGCGTTGACCTTCGGTTTCTACGGGCTGATTCGCAAGCAGGCGCCGGTCAAGGCGCTGCCGGGGCTGGTGGTGGAAACCTGGATGCTGGTGCCGATTGCAGTTGCCTGGCTGCTGTTCAACCCAACCGCCCATAGCGCGCAAATGGCGTTCTGGAGTACGTCCGAAGCCTGGTGGCTGGTGGCGGCCGGCCCGGTAACGCTGATCCCGCTGGTGTGTTTCAACGCCGCCGCACGGCATTTGCCCTACACCGCGTTGGGCTTTTTGCAGTACGTCGCGCCGACCCTGGTATTGCTCGAAGCCGTGCTGCTGTTCGGCGAACACCTGGCACCGAGCACGCTGACCGCGTTCGCCTTCATCTGGGCGGGGCTGGTGGTGTATAGCGTGGATATCTGGCTCAGCGTGCGCAAACGTTGATCAAATAACGTACAAACCTCTGCAGGCTACAGGGCGCGTGGCTTGCAGACATCCACCCCAAGGTTATCCACAACCTGGTCCCCGCCATTTGTGCACAAGCTTTTGAAATTGCTCGTTTTTTGCTCAAACAGCGAAGAACCCCGGCCGGCGTGGGCTGGCGAGGGGTCTCTACAGGTTATCCACAGGCCCATGCAAGATTTCCATGCATAACCCTGTGGGCAGATTATTCCTCGTCATTTATTCCTCGTGGTGCAGTTCCACCATCAAGTCATCGGCCAGGGTTTCCAGGGACAGCTGCAAGGTGTCCAGGGATAACGCGGTCGGCACCTGCAACATCGCCTCGGCGGTAAACAACGGATCGCCGCTCATGGGGGCCGGGCGCACATCGGTGCTCAGGCTCTCCAGGTTCACGCCCTGCTGGCTCAGCAGCGCGGTGATCTCGCGTACAATGCCCGCACGGTCATTGCCCACCAGCGTCATCATGATCGATTTGGACGCCGACGCTTGCCCACTACTGCCCTCGCCCACCAGCACGCGAATGCCATGGGTGGATAAATCCTCCAACGCCCCGACCAACGCCTGACGGTGCTCTGTAGGCACGCTGACCCGCAGGATCCCGGCAAACTGCCCGGCCATGTGCGCCATGCGGCTTTCCAGCCAGTTGCCACCGTGGGCGGCGATATTCTGCGCGATGCGCTCGACCAGGCCGGGTTTGTCGGCAGCGATAATTGTGAGTACAAGATGGTCCATGGCAACGCCCTCTGGAATTCAATCTACAAGGTGGACCCGAAGGCCCTCGATAACAAATCGTGTACCATTTTTATATTTATCTGGAACAATCCAATAGTTTTTTGAGAACATCCGGTTCTCCGCTGTGACCGTACGACCAAAGTGGGTCGCTAAACGACGTATTTAGTCTAATTTTCACAACCGCAAGTCATCATGTAGTATGCGCAACCTGGCACTACATAATGAAAATCTAAAAAGCGCTTAAGCTGTGCAGAGTGAGGCAAGCAATGACTGAACACGTTCAAGTCGGTGGCCTGCAGGTCGCCAAAGTCCTGTTCGACTTCGTGAACAACGAAGCCATTCCCGGCACCGGCATTACTGCCGACCAGTTCTGGGCCGGTGCCGACAAGGTCATCCATGACCTGGCCCCGAAGAACAAAGCCCTACTCGCCAAACGCGACGATTTCCAAGCGCGGATCGATACCTGGCACCAGACTCATGCCGGCCAGGCGCACGACCCGGTGGCCTACAAAGCCTTCCTGCAAGACATTGGATACCTGCTGCCAGAAGCCGCGGACTTCCAGGCCACGACCCAAAACGTCGATGACGAGATCGCCCGCATGGCCGGCCCGCAGCTGGTAGTGCCGGTGATGAACGCCCGCTTCGCCCTCAACGCCTCGAATGCGCGCTGGGGCTCGCTGTACGACGCGCTGTATGGCACCGACGCCATCAGCGAAGCCGACGGCGCCGAAAAGGGCCAGGGCTACAACAAAGTGCGTGGCGACAAGGTCATCGCCTTCGCCCGCGCCTTCCTCGATGGGGCCGCACCGCTCAGCGCCGGCAGCCACGTCGATTCCACCGGCTACAAGATTGTCGACGGCACGCTGATCGTCAGCCTCAAGGGCGGCAGCAACAGCGGCCTGCGCGACGACGCACAGTTGATCGGTTTCCAGGGCCCTGCGGCCGAGCCGATTGCGATCCTGCTGAAACACAACGGCCTGCACTTCGAAATCCAGATCGACGCCAGCACCCCGGTCGGGCAGACCGATGCCGCCGGCGTCAAAGACGTGCTGATGGAAGCCGCGCTGACCACCATCATGGACTGCGAAGACTCCGTCGCCGCCGTCGATGCCGACGACAAAGTGGTGATCTACCGCAACTGGCTCGGCCTGATGAAGGGCGACCTGGCCGAAGAAGTGGCCAAGGGCGGCAAGACCTTTACTCGCACCATGAACGCCGACCGCGTTTATACCGGCGTGGATGGCCAGGACGTAACGCTGCACGGTCGCTCGCTGTTGTTCGTGCGCAACGTGGGTCACCTGATGACCATCGATGCGATCCTCGACAAAGACGGCAACGAAGTGCCGGAAGGCATCCTCGACGGCCTGGTCACCAGCCTCGCCGCGACCCACAGCCTCAACGGCAACAACAGCCGCAAGAACAGCCGCACTGGCTCCGTGTACATCGTTAAGCCGAAGATGCACGGCCCGGAAGAAGCCGCGTTCACCAACGAGCTGTTCGGCCGCATCGAAGACGTGCTGAAGCTGCCGCGCAACACGCTGAAAGTCGGGATCATGGACGAGGAGCGCCGTACCACGGTCAACCTCAAGGCCTGCATCAAGGCCGCCAGCGAGCGCGTGGTGTTTATCAACACCGGTTTCCTCGACCGTACCGGCGACGAGATCCACACCTCCATGGAAGCCGGCGCGATGGTGCGCAAGGCGGCAATGAAGGCGGAAAAATGGATCGGCGCCTACGAAAACTGGAACGTCGATATCGGCCTGAGCACCGGTCTGCAAGGTCGCGCGCAGATCGGTAAAGGCATGTGGGCCATGCCCGACCTGATGGCGGCGATGCTCGAACAGAAAATCGCCCACCCACTGGCCGGCGCCAACACCGCCTGGGTGCCGTCGCCGACAGCGGCTGCGCTGCACGCGTTGCACTACCACAAGGTCGATGTGTTCGCCCGCCAGGCCGAGTTGGCCAAGCGCGAGCGTGCGTCGGTGGACGACATCCTGACCATTCCGCTGGCCAGCAACACCGATTGGTCCGACGAAGAAATCCGCAACGAACTGGACAACAACGCCCAAGGCATCCTGGGTTATGTGGTCCGTTGGATCGACCAAGGCGTCGGTTGCTCGAAAGTGCCGGACATCAACGATGTAGGCCTGATGGAAGACCGCGCCACCCTGCGCATCTCCAGCCAGCACATCGCCAACTGGCTGCGCCACGGCATCGTCAACGAAGCTCAGGTGATGGAAAGCCTCAAGCGCATGGCGCCGGTGGTGGACCGTCAGAATGCTGGGGATACGTTGTACCGCCCACTGGCACCGGATTTCGACAGCAACATCGCGTTCCAGGCAGCGGTGGAGTTGGTGATTGAAGGGACCAAACAGCCTAATGGGTATACCGAGCCGGTATTGCACCGTCGGCGTCGGGAGTTCAAGGCCAAGAACGGCTTGTAAATGAAAAAGCCCTGATCACACGATCAGGGCTTTTTTTATCCGGCTGGGTTTTACTGCGCCATCCCCAACTCTCGCTTCACCATCTTTGCCAACTTCACGCTATCGATCGGCTTGAGCAAAAAATCCACTACGCTCAAGTGCATCGCATCGATCACATCCGGCGCTTCGGCATCCCCCGACATGATGATGATCGGCAGCGCCGCACGGGTGGACTCACGCACTTGTCGGATAAGTTCCAGGCCGTTGCTGGGTGCCATGCGCAGGTCAGTGATCAGCAAACCGATGGAGCTGCTCGACTTCAACAAATCCCACGCCGCCTCACCACTGTCGGCGGTCATGCAGCGAATACCGTCCAGCCCCAGGATTTCCGCCAGCAGTTCGCGTGCGTCCTTGTCGTCGTCGACGATCAACACGCGTTGTGGCGGTAAATCAGGCTCCAGCATCACGGCGCTCAGCGCCTCGCGCTCGGCATCACTCAAAATATCGTGGTCGGACATACGGTTCTCAGCAGTTCTCATCAATCTCCCAGCACACTCGTCAGACATCTGCGGAAGGGCGATCAATGTGCACTTCGTCGGAAAGTTTGCCTAGTGGGCGTTCTACGGGTTTTGGACGATAGTCATGTAAGGTTTTTCCCTAGGTGTGTGCCGTTTGTATCGACCTAGACTTACGTCCAATGGGCACCCGCTGCGCAGGAGTCGACCATGAGGGACGATAACGACAAAAAAACTGCGGTCATTGTTATGAGTAAAGCTGATGCCTTCGCCCAGGCGGGGAAAACTGCTGTGTTGCAAAATATCCACGGCACCCTGCAATTCCTGCAACGCTTCCCGCCGTTCAACCAGATGGAAAACGCCCACTTGGCGTTTTTGGTGGAACAGTGCCAGTTACGCTTCTATGGCCCCGGCGACAGCATCCTCAAACCGTCGGGCGGGCCGGTGGAGCACTTTTATATCGTCAAGCAGGGCCGGGTGGTCGGTGAGCGGCCAGACAGCGCCGAAACCACGTTTGAAATCACCACTGGCGAATGCTTCCCCCTCGCCGCACTGTTGGGCGAACGCGCGACGCGCACCGAGCACAAGGCCGCCGAAGACACCTTCTGCCTGCAACTGAACAAACCGGCGTTCATCAAGCTGTTTGCACTCTCCAGCCCGTTTCGCGATTTTGCCCTGCGCGGCGTCAGCAGCCTGTTGGATCAGGTGAATCAGCAGGTGCAGCAAAAAGCCGTGGAAACCCTCGGCACTCAATATTCCCTGAACACGCGGCTCGGTGAATTGGCCATGCGCCACCCCGTCACGTGCAGCCCCGCCACGCCGCTGCGCGAAGCCGTCACGCTGATGCATGAGCAACAGGTCGGCAGCATCGTGATCGTGGATGAACACAAGGCGCCCCTGGGGATTTTCACCCTGCGCGACCTGCGCCAGGTGGTGGCCGATGGCACCAGCGATTTCAGCCAGGCCATCGAAGGGCATATGACCCAGGCACCGTTCTTCCTGACGCCGGACCACAGCGCCTTCGACGCCGCGATCGCCATGACCGAGCGGCATATCGCCCACGTCTGCCTGGTCAAGGACCAGCGCCTGTGCGGCGTGGTGTCCGAGCGCGATCTGTTTTCCCTGCAACGGGTGGACCTGGTGCACCTGGCGCGCACCATCCGCAATGCGCCGAAGGTGGACAATCTGGTGGCGATTCGCGGCGAGATCGGCCAGTTGGTCGAACGCATGCTGGCCCATGGTGCCTCGTCCACCCAGATCACCCACATCATTACGCTGCTCAACGATCACACCGTGTGCCGGGTGATCGAGCTGACCCTGGCCGAAAAAGGCGACCCCGGCGTGCCCTTCAGTTGGTTGTGCTTTGGCAGCGAAGGCCGCCGCGAGCAGACGCTGTACACCGACCAGGACAACGGCATCCTGTTTGATGCCAAGGACGCGGCCGAAGCCGCGGCGATCCGAGGCCGGTTGTTGCCGCTGGCGCAGCAGATCAACCAGAGCCTGGCGCTGTGTGGGTTCAGCCTGTGCAAAGGCAACATCATGGCCGGCAACCCGGAGCTGTGCCTGTCACGGGCGGAATGGGCGCGACGGTTTGCAGCGTTTATCCGCGAAGCCACGCCGGAGAATCTGCTGGGTTCCAGCATCTATTTCGATCTGCGTGTGGTGTGGGGCGATGAACGCGGCTGCGAGCAATTGCGCCAAGGTATTCTCGACCAGGTGGCGGACAACCGGTTGTTTCAACGCATGTTGGCCGAAAACGCGTTGCGCCAGCGGCCGCCCGTAGGACGTTTCCGCGAATTTGTACTCACGCGTAAAGGCGGCGAAAAAGCCACGCTCGACCTCAAGGTGCAGGGCCTGACCCCTTTTGTCGACGGCGCGCGCCTGTTGGCCCTGGCCAATGGCATCCACGCCAACAACACCCTGGAGCGCCTGCGCCAGTTAGTGGTCAAGGAGGTGATCGAGCCCCTGGACGGCGCGGCGTATGAAGAGGCCTACCACTTTATCCAGCAGACCCGCATGCAGCAGCACCAACTGCAAACCCGCGAGAATCAGCCGTATTCCAACCGTGTCGACCCGGACAGCCTCAACCATCTGGACCGGCGCATCCTGCGTGAATCCCTGCGCCAGGCCCAGCGCCTGCAAAGCAGCCTGACATTGCGGTATCAGCTGTGAGCTTGTTCAACTGGCTGCGTAAGAAAACGCCGGGGCTCGACAGCGCGCAACAGCAGCGCCTGGCGCAACTGCGCAAACCCACACCGCTGGGCGACGTCACCCTGCGCAACCAGCGCTGGGTGGTGGTGGACCTGGAAACCAGCGGCCTCAACCTCAACCGTGACCAGGTGCTGTCGATTGGCGCGGTGGTGATCGAAGATGGCGCGGTGGATTTCTCGCAACTGTTCGAACGCACGCTGCAACGGACCGAAACCAAACTCAGCCCCAGCGTGTTGATCCACGGCCTCGGCCCCAGTGCGATTGCCGCTGGCAGCGATCCGGTCGATGCGTTGTTGGACTTCATGGACTTTGTGGGCGACAGCCCATTGCTGGCCTTCCATGCGCCGTTCGATCAACACATGCTGTGCCGGGCGCTCAAGGACAGCCTGGGTTATCGCCTGGCCCATCCGTTTCTCGATGTTGCAGACATCGCCCCGCTGCTGTGCCCGGATGCGCATATTCGCGAGGCCGGGTTGGACGACTGGATCAACCACTTCCACCTGCATGTGGGCGAGCGCCACCACGCCAGCGCCGATGCCCTGGCCACGGCGGAGCTGATGCTGATCCTGTTCAGCCGCGCGCGCCAGCAACACATCGACACGACACAGGCGTTGCAAGAGCGTTTGAGCCAATGGAAACGGCGTCAGCACGCGCCATCGTTTTAATGTCATCTCCCGACAGACGCCAATTGCGCCCACTCCACGGCTCTGACACAATCGCGAATAATTCTCGTTAGTTTAAACATCGCGTTTACCAGGTGATGCCTTGTCGTCGATCCAGAACCCACACAGTGAGCTTGTTGGCGCGTTGTATCGCGACCATCGTGGCTGGCTGCTGGCCTGGCTTCGACGCAACGTGGCCTGCCCGAGCCGCGCCGAAGACCTGAGCCAGGACACCTTCATGCGCCTGCTCGGCCGTGATGAGTTGCGTGAACCCCGCGAACCAAGGGCGTTCCTGGTGGCAATCGCCAAGGGCTTGTTGTTCGACTACTTCCGTCGCGCGGCCCTGGAACAGGCCTACCTCACCGAGCTGATGCTGATCCCGGAAAGCGAACACCCGTCGCCGGAAGAACAGCAAATGATCCTCGAGGACCTCAAGGCCATCGACCGCCTGCTCGGCAAGCTGTCGAGCAAGGCTCGCGCCGCCTTCCTCTATAACCGCCTCGACGGCATGGGTCACACCGAAATCGCCCAGCGCCTCGGCGTGTCGGTGCCCCGCGTGCGCCAGTACCTCGCCGAGGGCATTCGCCAGTGCTACATCGCGCTGTATGGCGAGCCGCTGTGACGGTGATCAGCTCCAAACCCGTCTCGGCCCGCGTGCTGGATGCGGCGATTGCCTGGCAGCTGTCCCTCGATTCGGGCGATGGCAGCGTAATTGAGCGTGAAGAATTCGATAAATGGCTGGCCAGCGATGAAGAACACGCCCGCGCCTGGCGCCAGTTGGGCATGCTCGACCAGCGTTTCAGCGTGGCCTCGGGTCCGGCGCGGGCGGCGTTGCTGCAATCGCGTGAAGGCATTCGCCAGCGCGTGCGCAAGCTGGGCAGTGGTCTTGCAAGTATCGCGCTGGTGATTGGCCTGGCGCTGTTTGCCGGTGAACGCTATGTGCCGATCCACTATTGGCTGGCCGACCAACGCACCGCCACCGGCGAGCAGCGCACGCTGAAGCTGGCGGATGGCACGTTGATCAACCTCAACACCCACAGCGCCATCGACGTACGTTTTGATGAAAAACGCCGGCTGATCGTGTTGCAGGAAGGCGAAATCCTGGTCGAGACCGGCCACAACGATGCGCGGCCATTCTATGTGCAAACCCGCGACGGCAGCCTGCGGGCGCTGGGTACGCGGTTTATCGTCAAGCGCGAAGACGACGCCACGCGCTTGAGCGTGTTGCAATCGGCCGTGGCCGCCCAGCCCGAAGCGCTGAATCAGGAACAGATCTTCAAGGAAGGCCAGCAAGTGCTGATGCGCAGCGACGGCCTCGGCCCTGCGCTTGCCGTCACCCCCGCCACCGACGCCTGGACCCGCGGCATGTTGGTAGTCGATAACGCGCGCCTGGGCGATGTGGTTGCGGAGCTCAGCCGTTACCGCACCGGTTACCTGGGTGTGGATAAAAACGTCGCTGACCTGCGCATCACTGGCAGCTTCCCGCTGCACGACACCACACTGGCGCTCAACGCGCTGCTGCCGACGCTGCCGGTGCAGATCGAGCAGCACACGCCGTGGTGGGTGACCGTGATCGGCAAGGCACCCGCGGCCAAATAAAAAATATTTTCATCCTGCCCTATCACTTTTCGATTCTCGTTCGGCACCTAGGCAATTGCGAAATATTTCCATTCAGGAGCCGCCCTATGTCCCGCACGCTAGACACCTTGTTGCGCCCCAGCCTGTTAGCCGTGGCGATTGCCCTCAGCGCCCCGCTGGCCAGCACTTCGCTGATCGCAGCGGAACAGGCGTCCAGCGTGCGCACCTACAATCTGCCGGCGGCCCCCCTGGCCACCACCCTGAACCAGATCGCCAGCCAGGGCGGCCTGGCGCTGACCCTCAGCCCGGCCTTGGCGTCAGGCAAGACCTCGGCGCCGGTCAAGGGCCAGTTCGATGCTCCGGGCGCGCTGCGTGAAGCACTGCGTGGCACGGGGTTGCAGTTGGAACAGAGCAGTGCGGGGACGTACACCCTGGTGGCGATTCCAGAAGGCGTCGTGGCGTTGCCGACCACCAACATCACCGGCCAGGACAGCTATGAAAGCGCCTGGGGCCCGGTCGACGGTTACCTGGCCAAGCGCACCGCCGCCGGCACCAAGACCGACACCGCGCTGGTCGAGGCGCCGCGTTCGATCTCGGTCGCCACCCGCGAGCAGATGCAAGACCGCAACGTGCAGAACCTGGATGACGCGGTGAAATACATGCCGGGCATCGTGTCCGCCAGCTACGGTAGCGACACCCGCTACGACTGGATGCGTGTACGTGGCTTCGAACCCACCCAGTTCCTCGACGGCCTGCCGCTGCCACGTGGCGTCTACGCCAACCCGAAAGCCGAGACCTGGAACCTCGACCGCCTCGCCCTGCTGCGCGGCCCGGCCTCATCGGTGTACGGCCAGACGCCGCCGGGCGGCCTGTTGGACATGGTCAGCCGCCGTCCCAGCGAGGAGTCGAGCCACGCCGTCCAGGTGCAATACGGCAGCGATAACTACCGTCAGATCAACTTTGCCAGCACCGGCAAGATCGACGATGACGGCCAGTTCCTCTACGGCCTCAGCGGCGTGGTGCGCGACGCCGGCACTCAGGTCGACCACATCGACAACAAGCGCTACAACATTGCGCCAAGCCTGACGTGGAACATCGATCCGGATACCAAGCTGACCTTCTTGTCGCAGTTCACGCGGGACGATACCGGCACGACCAGCCAGTTCATGCCGATCCAAGGCACCAAGATCAACTCGCCGCTGGGTGACGTTTCCCACCACAAGAACCTGGGCGATCCGGACTACGAGTTCTACGACCGCACCTACTATGCGCTGGGCTATGCGTTCGAACACCGTTTCAACGACACCTGGCAGTTCAAGCAGAACCTGCGCTACACCAAGTCGGAACTGGACTTCCGGCAGTTGACCGTGGGCTCTTATGCATTTTCCCCGGCAAATGCGGCGGGCGATATCAGCCGCTCGACCACCAACGTCAACGAAAGCATTGGCCAGTTCGCGGTGGATAACAATTTCCAGGCGGATTTCGCCACGGGCGACGTGATCCATACCCTGCTGCTGGGCCTGGATCACCAACGCACCGACACGTCCTACCGTGCGATTTACGGGACCGCGTCAAACATCAACATCTTCAACCCGATCAATACCACGCCGACGCTGCGCCCAACCGGCGTGCGGCCTTTCTACGACTACAACCAGAAAACCGTACAGACCGGCCTCTACGTGCAGGACCAGATGGCCTTGGACAAATGGCGCCTGACCCTGGGTGGGCGTGAAGACTGGGTGCATCAGGGCACCACCTATTTCAACGACAGCGACGCAACCAACACCGACCGCATCAAGCATTTCAGCGGCAACGCGGCGCTGAGCTACGTGTTCGATTCGGGCTTCGTACCGTACTTGTCCTACGCCGAGTCCTTCCAGCCGGCAAGCAACGCCGATACCAATGCCACCAAGACCTTCAAACCGACGGAAGGCAAGCAGTGGGAAATGGGCGTCAAGTATCAGCCGCCCGGCTCCAACACTTTGCTGAGCGCAGCGGTGTACGACCTGACCCAGAAAAACGTGCAGGTCACGACGCTCGGCGCAGGAGGCCAGCAAATCAACAGCCAGACCGGCGAAGTGAAGGTCAAGGGCCTGGAGCTGGAAGCCGTGTCTGACGTGACCGAGAACCTTAAGGTCATCGCCGCCTACACCTTGGCCAAATCCGAGGTGCAAAAAGGCATCTACAAAGGCAACCGCCTGACGTTGATGCCCAACCAGCAGGCTTCGCTGTGGACTGACTACACGTGGCACACCGGCCCGCTCGATGGCTTCGGCATCGGCTTCGGCGCGCGCTACACTGGCAACACCTACGGCGACCAGGCCAACACCTGGCTGGGCAAGGCCAACGCCTATACCGTGTTCGACGGTTCGGTGCATTACGACCTGGGCCGCCTGGACAACAGCCTCAAAGGCGCATCGGTCAAGTTGAATGCCACCAACCTGTTCAACAAGGACTACCTGTCGACCTGCGATGGCAACTACTGCTACTTCGGCGACCAACGCAGCGTCGTCGCCAGCGCCACCTACCAGTGGTAATCGGCTGAGTTAACCCCAGGCCGCCCCCGTGGGCGGCTTTGGTGTGTCTGAAGGTTGAAAAAATGAAAAGCAAAACCATCCGCCGCTGGTCCTTCATCCACACTTGGACCAGCCTGATCTGCACAGTATTCCTGCTGCTGCTCGCCCTCACCGGCCTGCCGTTGGTGTTTCACCATGAGATCGACCACCTGCTGGGCAACGAGCCGGAACTGGCGCAAATGCCTGCTGATACGCCGCAGCTCAACCTCGAACAACTCGTCAGCGCCGCCCAGGCCCATCGCCCCGGCGATGCCCTGCAATACCTGGCCTGGGACGAGGATGACAAGAACGGCGTGATCGCGATCATGGCCGCCACCGCTGGCACCGAGCCCAACGCGTCCCACACCTTCATGCTTGATGCGCGCACCGGTGAAGCCTTGGAAACCCCGGCGGCCAACGGTGGATTCACCTTGTTTCTGCTGCGCCTGCACGTCGACATGTTCGCCGGCTTGCCGGGCAAGTTGCTGCTGGCGTTCATGGGCATTCTGTTTGTGCTGGCGATCATTTCGGGCACGGTGCTGTACCTGCCGTTCATGCGTCGCCTGAAGTTCGCCACGGTGCGCCAGGACAAGTCCACGCGCCTGCGCTGGCTCGACCTGCATAACCTGATCGGCGTGGTCACTCTGACCTGGGCCTTGGTGGTGGGCGTGACCGGCGTGATCAGCGCCTGCGCTGACCTGATCATCGCCGCCTGGCGCCAGGACAGTCTCAGCGCCATGATCGAGCCCTACAAAAACGCCCCGCCGCCGACCCAGCGCGCACCGGCTACCGAACTGCTGACCATCGCCGCCAAGGCCGCTCCCGGCATGGAGCCGGACTTCATCGCCTTCCCCGGCACGCGCTTTTCCAGCGAGCACCACTATGCCGTGTTCATGAAAGGCAGCACCCACCTGACCTCACACCTGCTCACGCCGGTGCTGATCGACGCCAGCACCCTGGCCGTCACCGCCATCGCCGAACGGCCGTGGTACATGGACGCCATGGGCATGTCCCAACCGCTGCACTTCGGTGACTACGGCGGCATGCCGATGAAAGTCCTATGGGCGGCGCTGGATGTACTGACCATCATCGTGTTGGTCAGTGGGATTTACTTGTGGATGGTGCGGCGCAAGGCGGGCAAGGCATGAAGCCGCGTCAGTCGAACTTCTGGAAAGTGTTTGGTATTCCGCTGGGGATCGGCCTGCTCAGCGCAGCCGGGTTGTTTGCGGCGTTGCTGGGGGATGGGCTGTGGGATTCGCTCAGTTGGGTCGGTTTGGGCATTCCCGCTGCAATTGGCACTTGGGCCTTGCTCAAGCGGTGAGATAGATTAGCCCGGCCCTTTCTTGAGGAATGCCCATGTCCGCTCCCAGCATGACCTTGTTCCACAACCCCGCTTCCCCCTTCGTGCGTAAGGTGCGCGTGCTGCTGGCTGAAACCGGCCAGCAGGACCGCGTCGCGCTGCACGGCTGCATGCCGACCCCGGTCAACCCGGATGCGCAGGTGGTTCAAGGCAACCCCGTGGGCAAGATCCCGGCCCTGCGCCTGGCCGATGGCACGGTATTGCACGACAGCCGGGTGATCCTCGATTACTTCGACCACCAGCACGTCGGCAACCCACTGATTCCCCGCGACGGCTCGGCCCGCTGGCGCCGTCTGACCCTGGCCTCGATGGCCGACGGCATCATGGATGCCGCCGTGTTGGTGCGCTACGAAACGGCCCTGCGTCCAGCCGAAAAGCACTGGGACCAGTGGCTCGATGAGCAGCGCAACAAGATCCGCCGCAGCCTCTCTGAATTGGAGGCGGATGCGATTGCTGAACTGACCAGCCACTTCGACATCGCCGCCATCAGCGTGGCCTGCGCCTTGGGTTACCTCGACTTCCGCCATCCGGACATGCAATGGCGCCTGGATAACCCGCAGCTTGCCTCCTGGTACGCCGAGGTCAGCCAACGGCCTTCGATGCAGCAGACCCAACCCCCGGTGTAAGATTTTACTGTGGCGAGGGAGCTTGCTCCCGTTGGACTGCGTAGCAGGCCCATTCTTTGGGGCCGCTTCGCGCCCCAGCGGGAGCAAGCTCCCTCGCCACAGAAAACAGCTGATTAATCCGTAGCACCAATTTTGCCCGCTCCAGCCTATCCTCCCGTAACCCGATCATTGCACCGCCTCCAGGTCAAACTCCAAAGGCTCAGCCGCTTTACGCTTGCCCACCCCATACCAATCCAACTTTCGTGTCAGCACCATCACCGTGCCCAGCAGGCCGAACAGCAGCAACGAGCCCATCAGCAACGCGTAATCCTCGGCACTCAACAGCCCGTACAACAAGCCATACAACGCCGCCAACCCCGCGGAAAACCCCAGCCCGTGGGCGACGCTGCGCAGCACATGGCACACATAGAAGCCAATCAACAACACGCAGGCGCTGGCAGAGATCAGATAAGCCAGCGCGAACCCGATGTGCTCGGACAACGACAGCAACAACAGGTAGAAAAACGCCAGCGCAAACCCCACCAACGCGTATTGAATCGGATGCACCGCCAGGCTCTTGAGCACTTCGAACAGGAAGAAGCCGGCGAAGGTCAGGGCGATGAACAGCAGCGCGTATTTAATCGCACGATCGCTCTTGAGGTATTGGTCCACCGGGTCGATGAAGTTCACGCCGAAGCTGCGGTTGTTGAAGTCTTCACAGCCCTGCTTGTCCAGGCAGGTTTGCAGGGCTTGCTCAAGGTTGGTGGAGAAGAAGGAGGTCTGCCAGTTGGCGGTAAAGCCCTGGTCGGTAATCTCGCGTTGTGCCGGCAGGAAGTTGCCGATGAAGCTGGGGTGTGGCCAGTTTGAAGCGATTGAGACCTGGCTGGTCTTGCCCACCGGCACCACTTGCAGTTGCTCGGTGCCTTGCAGGCGCAGGTCGAAAGCAAAGTCCACAACGTTGGGCTTTTTGCTGTCGTGCTCCGGCAGTGTCACGTGCACGCCCTCACCCAGCCAGTCCACCTGGGAGCCGGGCTCGAACTCCAGTTGCTGGCTGCCCAGCTCCAGTTTCAGCGCGTTCTCGATGCCGCGAATATCGCTGATGCCCACCGCCAGAAACGCCGGTTCAAAACGGTAATCGGCAAAATTCTCCGTAATACCCAATTGCGCAGGCAGCTCGAAACGCCCGCTGATGCGGTTGTCGGCATGGAACAGCCGCGCCTGGTAGATGCCCCGTGCGCGCAGTTCGGTCTGCACCTTGCCATCGAGTTCAAATCGATCCGGCAGGAAATACAGACGACCGCGCTCTTCACGGGTGACTTCGTAGCGTTTGTTGAGCTTTTCATTGAGCTTCCACTCGCGGACGGTCTTGCGATACGGCACCACCATCACCGGGCCGGTGAGGCGCTGGCTGTAGCTGGAGCTGCGGGCAATGTCATCCAACACCTGATCACGCGTGAACTGGCGGTCGGCGATGATGCCGTTGATCATCAGCAATGGAATCAGCAATACCAGCATCAGCAGCGCAATCGCGCCAAGTTTGAAAAGCAGGCTGCGGTTCATGGGTCTCTCCCTGTTTTGATGGGGAGAGTCTGGGCAGCCCGTGTGGGCGATTTATGTGGGCAATGTGGAGACTGTGTGGAGATGCAGCACCACCTGCACGCCGCCGTCGACATTGCCGATCTGCAACGCGCCGCCGTGCAACTTCATCACTTCCTCGACAAAGTTGAGGCCCAGCCCCGTGCTTTTTCGCCCACTGGTCGGACGTGGCAGCGAGTAGAAACGCTCGCTCAGGCGCGGCAGGGCGTAGTCGGGAATCGGCGCGGCCTGGTTGAACAGGCTGACTTGCACGTCGTTGTGTCGCGTCTGTGCGCTGAACGTCAACAGCCCGCCGGGCGGCGTGAAGTCCAGGGCATTGTCCAGCAGATTGCCAAGGGCCTGACGCAACAGGAAGGGTTCACCGTACACCTTCACATCCGCCGCAATTGACTGCTCGACCTGCAACCCGGCGCCTTCAATCCGCGCGCATTGAGCCTTGAGCACTTCATCGACCATCGCCGCCAGCGGGATACTCGCCTGCTCCTCCAGGCCCTGGCGCTGTTCCACCTGCGCCAGGTTCAGCAGGCGCTCGATCAACTGCTGCAGACGCGCGCTTTCGCTGTCGATGTTGCTGACGAAGCGCTGCTGTTGCTCGCGGGTCATCTCACCCTGCAACAGCTCCGCCGCACCGCGGATCGCGGCCAATGGGCTCTTCAATTCGTGGGTCAGGGTGTGTACGTAATGCTCGACGTAGGCCTTGCCTTCCAACTGCGTGCGCATGTGCTCGACGGCGGTGGACAGTTGCTTGAGCTCACCGCCACGGTAATGGGGCAGCTCGGCACGCCGCCCCTCGCTGACGGCTTCGGCGTAGGCGGTCAAACGGCGCAGCGCCACGCTCAGCCACCACGACAGCAGTGCGCCCAGCAGCAGGCCCAGAATCACCAGGCCACCGCCGTACCACAGCAGGCGGCGCTCGGTGCGGTCGACATAAGGCTGCAATGAACTGTTCGGCTTGGCCACGGTGACCACGCCGATGATCTGGCCGTTGTCACGGATCGGCGCGCCCACGTGCATCACCGATGAAGCTGGGTCATCCAGTTCGCTGCGGGTGGAACGCGCGCCGTACTCGCCACGCAGGGTCAGGTACACGTCGTTCCACTTGGAATAATCCTGCCCCACCGCTTCGCCCGTAGAGTCGAGCAACACGGTGCCCTTGGCATCGGTTACGTAGATACGGTGGTTGACCTGGTTCTTCGGCAAGCCCCAGATGGTCGCGCCCGGCTGGCGGTTGCCATAGGCCTTGAGCAGCTCCGGCCAGTGGCTCTGGCCGAGAGTGCCGTTCTTTACGTCATTGCGCACGATCTCGGCCAACAGGTTGGCGGTGTCCACCAGGGTTTCTTCGGTGGACTGACGTACGCCAGGGCGGATTTCCTTCATCACGGTGCTGAGCACGAAGTAGCCGGTCAGGCCGATAAACAGCGCATACACCAGGAAGATCCGTAGCCCCAGGCGCATCAGCTGTTGCTCGGGCTGTAGCTGTAGCCGAGGCCGCGATGGGTCTGGATCGGCTCGGCATCGGCGGCCACGCTGCGCAACTTGCTGCGCAGGCTTTTGATATGGCTATCGATATTGCGCTCGTAACCCGCATCTGCCGCCACGCCCACCGCGTCCAACAGTTGCTCGCGACTGAACACACGCTCGGGTTGTTCCAGCAGGCTTTGCAGCAAACGAAATTCATGGCGCGTCAGGCTCAACGGCTGGCCGCGAAAGGTAATCTGCATACGTTCCAGATCCACCTGGAACACGGCCGGCGCAGCACCTGGGCCAATGCGCTTCAGGATCGCCCGGACCCGCGCCGTCACTTCCCGTGGGCTGAAGGGCTTGACCACATAATCGTCGGCGCCGATCTCCAGGCCGACCACGCGATCGATCTCGCCATCCCGCGCGCTGAGAAACATGACAGGCACTTCGCTGAACCGGCGCAGTTGCTTGCAGGTCTCAAAGCCGGTGATATCCGGCAGGCCGATGTCGAGGATAATCAGGTCGGCGGGCGTCTGGCGCTGATGCTCCAGCGCCGCCTGGCCGAGGGTCAGCCAGGTGGTGGTGAAGCCCTCGCCTTGCAGGGCGAAGATCAGCGTGTCGGCAATCGCCGCTTCGTCTTCGACAATCAGGATATGCGGCATGTAGGTCCGTCAGCAGTCCGGTTTGTCGGCAGTGTAACGACGGGCCGGGTTTACCGCAGCGCCAAATTCACGCAGGGCCTTGGCGCCGATCAGCAACGGGTAGTTGAAGCTGCTGCGGTCGGTGAGGTTGACCTCGACGGTGCGCTTGACGTCGCCCAGGCACATTTCCAGGTCGATCACCGGGCGCTTGGCCACGGTGGCTTCGTCCTTGTCGTCGTCTTCATCGGCGCGGCTCTTGATCTTGCTGATGCGCGACACCTTGTGTTCGTAGACTTTGTTGGAGGCGTCTTTGCCGCCGAGGCGGAAGCGCACCCAATCGTCGCCGTCACGGGTGAAGGTCTCGATGTCGCGGGCCGACAGCGAAGCCGTCAGCGCGCCGGTGTCCATCTTGGCCTTGAAGGTTTCGCCGATCTCCGGCAACTGGATGTATTCGTAGCGACCGTAGAGGGTCGGTTCGGCGGCCATGACCGGCAGGGCAGCCAGGGCGAGAGAGGCAAGGAGCAGTTTCACGAAGTGATTTCCTCGGAAAGAAGTAGGCGGATTCTAGACCGCAAAGGCAGCACTTAGTTAGCTCGCCCCAGCATAACCGGCACATTGTGAAACATTCGTCCGGCGAATTGGCATTTGGCCTCTAGACTCAAGCTGCTTATCATGGCCCGCCCACAGGATTTCAAGAGTTACTTATGCGCCGCCTGCTCACCGGCTGTTTTGTGTCATTGCTACTGCTGCTCAACACCCTGGTCCTGATCGGGCCGTTGATGGTGTTTGCCCTGCTCAAGCTGGTGGCCCCTGGGCGCTCGCGTGACTACATGTCCTGGGCGGTGATGTGGATCGCCGAGACCTGGGCCGAGATCGACAAGCTGATTTTCGCGCTGTGCATCCCGACCCAATGGGATATTCGCGGTGGCGAAGACCTGCGGGGCGATACGTCCTACCTGGTGATCAGCAACCACCAATCCTGGGTGGATATCCCGGCGCTGATCCAGGCCCTCAACCGCCGCACGCCGTTCTTCAAATTCTTCCTGAAAAAAGAGCTGATCTGGGTGCCCTTCCTCGGCCTGGCCTGGTGGGCATTGGATTACCCCTTCATGAAGCGCTACAGCAAGGCCTTTCTGGCCAAGCACCCGGAACTCGCCGGGCAGGATTTGAAAATCACCAAGGAGGCCTGCGAGCTGTTCAAGCGCCAGCCGGTGACGGTGGTCAATTATCTGGAAGGCACGCGGTTCAACGAAACCAAGCGCAAGCAGCAGGATTCACCCTTCACTCGCTTGCTCAAGCCCAAGGCGGGCGGCGTGGCGTTTGTATTGGCGGCGATGGGTGAACAACTGGATGCCGTGCTCGACGTGACCGTGGTCTATCCGCAGCAGAAGATTCCGGGGTTCTGGGATTTGATCAGTGGCGCAGTGCCCAAGGTGATCATTGATATCCGCACCCGCGAATTGGATCCGGCGTTGTGGCAAGGGGATTACGAGAATGATCCGGCGTTTCGCCAGACCGTCCAGAACTGGGTCAACCAGCTCTGGACGGAGAAGGACGCGCGTATCGAGCAACTGCGCGCGGAACGGATTTAACTGCCGGTGCCCCAGGCCTGGGCCAACTTGCCCAGCACGGAGCTGCTGGCACCCTGGCCGCCCAGGTATTGCAGGATAACCGGGGCAAACTGGCCGACCATGCCGCTGTCCATGCCCAAGGCGCTGAAGGCGGTGTTCAGGTCGTTGGTGCTTTTCACATTACCCAGCAAGCCATCCAGGCCGCTGGTCTTGCTGCCGCCGGTCTGGCCGAGCATCCCGCTCAAGGCGCCGAGGCTGCCCAATGCGTTGTTGCCCGACAACTGGTCGAGGCCCGGCACGCTGTTGCCCAGTTGCGAATAATCGTTGCCGCTCAGCTTGTTCTTGGCCAGGCCGAGCATGGCGCCCGTACCGCCGACCGCTTGTTCGGGGGTGATGTTCAGTTGCGAGGTCAGTGCGCTTAACAGGCCGGCCGTCTCGGACGACGGGGCGGCAGCGGCTGCCTTGTTGTTGCCACCCTGCATGCCGGAAATCGCATTGGCCGCGTCGCCAAGGCTGAAGCCTGCGGCGAACACCGGGGCGGCTGCCAGGGTCATCAGGCAGGAAAGGGCGAAACCGCGTGAAATCTTCATCGAAACAACCTCTGGGTGTAAGAGCTAAAAGCAGGCGTTTGACTGACAGTCCGGAACGATTGTTCCCACACCAAGGTTAGTTCAGATTTTTCTGCATCCGAATGGCCTCGGCCCGCGTATAGCCTGCATACGCCACTCGGAGTTGGATGGAATGAATGCCCAGGCTGAACTACCCTCCGCTTACCGCGTGCCGTCCCGTAACCCTCGAACGAGGGTCTGGAGAAGCCTTATTAGCGCCGATGATGCTGACCCCTTGCGCCCTTTGCTGGCGCAATGTGCCCTGGGTAACCGCCAAGCGTTCGAAACCCTCTACCGCAGCGTTTCGCCGCGCCTTCACGGTGTGGCCCTGCGCTTCATGGGCCGCACGGACCTGGCCGAAGAAGTGCTGCAGGAAGCCTTCGTACGCATCTGGTACAACGCTTCGCGCTACGAGGCGCACCTGGCGGCGCCGATGACCTGGATGGTCAACATCACCCGCAACCTGGCCATCGACCAGTTGCGCAAACACCGCGAACAGCCGCTGGCCGATGGTCAGCAAGACGCCTTGATCGATGACGCCCCCAGCGCCCACGACCAACTCGACCACGAACGCCAAGCCCATGCCTTGAACCGTTGCCTGGACACCCTCGACGGCATGCAACGCCGGTCGATCAGCGTGGCGTACTTCCAGGGCCTGTCCTGCTCGGAGCTGGCCACGCAGTTGGCAGCGCCCCTGGGTTCGGTCAAATCCTGGATCCGCCGCGGCATGGAACGCCTGCGCAGGTGCCTTGAATCATGAACTACCAGACCACCGCCCTGCGCCGCGCCCTGGCCGCCGACTACGCCATCGGGCTGATGCCCGCTACCGCACGTCGGCGTTTTGATGCGCTGTTGCGGGAGGATGTCGCGCTGCGCGTGGAACTCAGCCATTGGCAGGACGCGCTCGCCAGCCTGACCGGTGCCCTGCCTGAGCGACCCGTTCCGGAACACGTGTGGGCAGGCATCAAGGCACGCATCGAGCCGCAGGTACTGCATGTGCCGGCGAAGCAAGCGTTCTGGAAAAACCTCCGCGTCCTGGCCGCCGCCTGCGCAGTGGTCGTCGCCGTCACCGTCGGTGTGCTGTACCAACGCGACACAGGGGTGGCGTACAACGCCACCCTGGTCAACGCCAACCAACAACCCGCGCTGCAGATCAGCGCGTTCGCCGACCACCTGCAAGTGGAACCCCTGACACTGGCCGCGATAGCACCGACGTTGAGCCTGGAATTGTGGGCGATTGCGCCGGGTGGCAAACCCATCTCACTGGGCTTGCTGCCCGCCGCAGGCAAAGGCCGGATTCAACTGAGCGAGACACAGCGTGCGTTGTTCAGTGCGCCACTGACCCTGGCCGTGAGCCTGGAGCCGCACGGCGGCTCACCGACCGGCCAACCTACCGGACCGGTGCTGTATCAGGGCCAATTGGCATTACTTTGAGCTGAACCGGGGCCAGGAACCCATCGTGCAAACCAGGGTCCATGACAGGACTGAAAGCCCTGTCAGGAATAGCCCCATGAGCGCGACCCGCCCCCAAGTGATTGAGCAAAAACCCCCATTCTGGAGCCGCCCACGTGTGTTTATCGGCGTCTGCATGGCCATCGTCGCCGGCCTCGGCGGCGCGCTCTACACCCAGGACAACGTCAAGGCCGCCGCCACGCTGGTGACCACTGCCCAGCAGCCGGCCGCGCAAATAATGGCGCACAAGGATTACCTCGAAGTCGAACCGATCGCCACCACGGCACCCGAGCCGGATCGCAGCCTGGAACTCTGGGCCATGCCCGAAGGTGGTGCGCCGGTCTCCCTGGGGCTATTGCCAGAAGATGGCAAAGGCATTATCGGCCTCAACCCGCGCCAGCAGAAAAGCATCCGTAAGCCGGTGGAATTGATGGTGAGTTCGGAGACCAAGGGCGGGTCGTTGAGTAAGCAGCCGACGGGGCCGACGATTTATCAGGGGGCGTTGGCTGCTCGCTGAGTCGATGCGCTGCCTATTGGACTAAAGAACCGGTTGCTGATCACGAACCGCTCTAAATAACTGTCACGTTTGACAGTAGCCACCCTCCAGTATTCACCTGCAGCATGATGCCTTTCCCCTACTGGAAGCCGTCATGAAAAGCGCAATGCTTGCAGGTGTATTCGCTGTCATTGCACTGGTGAACACGTCGGATGCAGCGACCTCCACCTGTCCGACGCCCCAGGAGATCAAACAAAAAGCCATGGGCAGCGGCGGCTATCGCTACGAGATGCTCCAGCCTGACGGGCGCATTTGGTCAGGCGAGAACCCGCAGGCTACGGCGTCATACCTCACTGACTCAACGTTCCACGATGCCCGGTACGATGCGATCAACCAAGCCGTCATCTGCACCTACAAAGGGCCAATGAATAACGCCGCGAGCTTTTCGGTCACACTCAAACAGGTCTCAGGTTGGAACCTTACCCCTATAGGCGACTGGAGAGGCACGTATTGCGAAGCCCTGGAGATTGCCAAATGCTTATTTACACATCATTGAAAAGCGCCACCGAATTATTCCTACGGTGACCGTCCACACATCCACGACCCGCGGTCCAGATTATGGCGGAACGCATCCATCGACACAGCCCACCCAAGCTCGCCTTCCCATTCACATTCAACGGGGAGGCTCAGCCACACTACAAGGAGCTGTAACGATCATGATCGGATTGATACCCAATTTTTATGCTGCCTTCAGCGCACTCAACCATTTGCCATCTCGCAGCCAAGCCCAGGCTACACGGCCCCAAGCCACTGGCATCGACCAATGCCCCGCCCCCCGTGACATCCAATCCAAACCCTACACAGACCCTGACCTTCCAGCGCCCTATGGCGAGGGCTATCAATACACTGCCACCACCAACGGCAAGGCGTGGACAGGCCAAACGGCAGCCACCCAGGATGACTACCTGGCCGCGGAGTACGAGCTCAAGGCCGAGGCCATCAATGAACGCAACGGCAAGATCCATTGCGACTACGGCGGCAAACGCCTGATCAAGAACGGTGAGGTGGCCGATCCCTATCTGCGACTCACGACCCTCAAGTAACCCATAAAAAATGGCGACCTCCAGGGTCGCCATTTTTTTCAGCCTTGAACCTTACGCCGCACTGAACAGCTTGTGCGGATCGATCACAAACTTCTTCGGCACGCCCGCATCGAACTCACCGTAGCCACGTGGTGCGTCATCCAGGCTAATCACCTGCACGCCGACGATTTCGGCAATGTTGATACGGTCCCACATGATCGCCTGCATCAGCGCGCGGTTGTACTTCATCACCGGGGTCTGGCCGGTGTGGAAGCTGTGGGACTTGGCCCAGCCCAGGCCGAAGCGAATGCTCAGGCTGCCCATTTTGGCAGCGGCATCCACAGCCCCTGGATCTTCGGTGACGTACAGGCCGGGGATACCGATCTTGCCGGCCACGCGCACCACGCCCATCAGCGAGTTGAGCACGGTGGCCGGGGCTTCGGCTTTCACGCCTTCATGGCCGTGGCCACGGGCTTCGAAACCGACGGCGTCGACGGCGCAATCCACTTCCGGCTCGCCCAGCAGCGCGGCGATCTGTTCGTGCAGTGGGGTATCGGTGGACAGGTCGGCCACTTCAAAACCCTGGGCCTTGGCGTGGGCCAGGCGGATCGGGTTGACGTCGCCGATGATCACCACCGCCGCGCCCAGCAGGCGTGCAGAAGCGGCAGCAGCCAGGCCGACCGGGCCGGCGCCTGCAATGTACACGGTGCTGCCTGGGCCAACGCCCGCAGTCACGGCACCGTGGTAGCCCGTCGGGAGAATGTCCGACAGGCACGTCAGGTCGCGGATTTTCTCCATGGCCTTGTCGCGGTCCGGCAGTTTCAGCAGGTTGAAGTCTGCGTATGGCACCAGCACGTACTCGGCCTGGCCGCCGGTCCAGTCGCCCATATCGACATAGCCGTAGGCGCCACCGGCACGGGCCGGGTTGACGGTCAGGCAGACGCCGGTGTGTTGCTCTTTGCAGGAGCGGCAGCGACCGCACGCGACGTTGAAAGGAACCGAAACCAGGTCGCCGATTTTCAAGTTCTCGACGTCGCTGCCCTTCTCGATTACTTCGCCAGTGATTTCATGACCGAGCACCAGGCCGGTCTGGGCAGTGGTGCGGCCGCGCACCATGTGTTGGTCGGAGCCGCAGATGTTGGTGGAAACCACGCGCAGGATGACGCCGTGCTCAATCTTCCTGCCACGGGGGTCCTGCATTTTGGGATAGTCGATTTTCTGTACTTCGACCTTGCCGTTGCCGAGATACACGACACCACGATTACCAGACATGCTTTCACCTCGCTGTTGTTTTTATGGAACCGCGTTGCCCGTTGGGTGGGCAGCGCGTTTAAGTGCTCGGGTACAGATGCTGTTTGTTGTCTTTGCAATCAGAGCACCACAGTCCGATTGGCGTTTAGAAACACACGCCGCTCAATGTGATACCCCACCGCCCGGGCCAATGTCAGTCCTTCAATATCCCGCCCCTTGGCAATCAAGTCCTCGGGATAGTGGCTGTGATCCACCACCTCCACGCCCTGGGCAATGATCGGGCCTTCATCCAGGTCGTTGTTGATGTAATGCGCCGTGGCGCCGACCAACTTCACGCCCTTGTTGTACGCCTGGTGATACGGCTTGGCGCCCTTGAACCCCGGCAACAACGAGTGGTGAATGTTGATGGCCTTGCCATCCAGCTTGCGGCATAGCTCCGGCGACAGCACTTGCATGTAGCGCGCAAGGATCACCAGTTCCGCGCCGGTGTCTTCCACCACTTGCCACACCTGACGCTCCTGGGACGGTTTGTCATTGGGGTCGAGCGGGAAATGGTAGTAGGGAATCTGGTGCCAGTCGGCCAAGGGTTTGAGATCAGGGTGGTTGGACACCACCGCGACCACGTCCATCGACAGTTGGCCGATGCGCTGGCGATACAGCAAATCATTGAGGCAGTGATCGGCCTTGGAGACCATGATCACCACTTTTGGCCGGTAGTTCGGCGCCGTCAGCTCGAAGATCATGCCGAAGGCTTCGCCGCGCGTGGCCAGGCCATCGCGGAAACCTTGTTCGTCAAAACCGTCGGGCTGGCGAAACTCCACGCGGATAAAGAACCGGCCCGAAAGCCGGTCATCGAACGAGTGGTGCTCAGTCACGTAGCAACCCTGTTCGAACAGATAGCGGGTGACCGCGTCCACCGTGCCGAGCACGCTGGGGCAGTCGGCGGTCAAAATCCATGTATCAGGTGCGCGGCTCATGGGGCATTCCTCAGGCTTGAACACTCAGGCCGAATTCGGCAGACGCATCCTGCAACCACAACCACCAGTAATCCGAGAAGCTGCGACGGATCAGCAATTCCCAGGTGTCTTCGGCCGTGTGGCGGATCACCAGTTGCGACTTGGCGAACACCGTGCCCACCGCCTTGCCCACCGGGAAGTTGTTGGGGTGCACGTCGTAGCTGGTGGACTTCATCAGCACATCGCGCACGTTCGGGCCGCTCAGTTCAAGGATCTGCTGGCCGCCGCTGACGTTGACGATCTGGATATGCAGCTCACCCAGGGCCTCACGCAGGCTTTTCTCGGCGGCGAATTCTTCGCCGCTTGGCACGATGAGCAACCACTCGTCCGGGCCGAGCCACTGCAAGCTGGTTTCACCTTTGACGATCACGGTCAAGGCGCTCGGCAGCTCGATGCCCAGGGCCTTGTGTACGCCAGCGGCGAAGGCGGCATCATGGCCGTCGCCACGGATGGTCAGGTGGCCCAGGAGTTTCTTTTCGCGCACGGTCACGCCGGCGTTCTTGCGACCCTTGCCGACCAGGCTGGCGAGGTCGGCATGGTGCAGCGACGACTCGGCCTTGGCCCCGGTGGTTGGGCGTTGTTGGTACACATTGGCTGCTGTCATAAAGCACCTTTGAATGCTGCTTGGAATGCGGCCCCTGTGGGGCCGCAACTCGGTCCATCAGATGTTCTGCCGATCACCTTTCGGATCAAAGAACACCGAGGAAACAATCTCCGCCTCGATCACGCTGCCATCCGCCTGCGGCGAGAACACCCGCTCACCAATACGCTTCAAGCCGCCCTTCACTACGCCCATCGCGAACGAATAGCCCAGGGAGTTGTGCGCATAGCTTGAGGTCACGTGGCCGACCATCTTCATCGGAATCGTCTGCTTCGGATCGAACACCAACTGCGCGCCTTCCGGCAGCCACACATTCGGATCGATCGGCTTCAAGCCCACCAGTTGCTTACGCTCTTCGCGCACGCAGTCTTCACGGTTCATGCCGCGCCAGCCGATCCACGAGAACGGCTTGGTACGACCGACGCACCAGCCCATGTTCAGGTCGTCCGGGGTCATCGAGCCGTCAGTGTCCTGGCCGACGATGATGAAGCCCTTCTCCGCCCGCAGTACGTGCATGGTTTCGGTGCCGTACGGGGTCAGGTTGTACTTCTTGCCCGCGTCGACGATTTTTTCCAGCACGCCCATGGCGTAGTCGGCCTGCACGTTGACTTCGTACGACAGTTCACCGGTAAACGAAATCCGGAACACCCGCGCCGGTACGCCGCCGACCAAGCCTTCCTTCCAGGTCATGAACGGGAAGCCGTCCTTGTCCAGGTCGATATCGGTGACTTCCGCCAACAACTTGCGGCTGTTGGGGCCGGACAGGGTCATGGTGGCCCAGTGGTCGGTGACCGAGGTGAAGTACACCTTGAGGTCTGGCCACTCGGTCTGTTGGTAGATTTCCAGCCACTGCAGCACGCGGGCCGCGCCGCCGGTGGTGGTGGTCATCAGGAAGTGGTTGTCAGCGAGGCAGGCGGTGACGCCGTCGTCGAAGACCATGCCGTCTTCCTTGCACATCAGGCCGTAGCGCGCCTTGCCCACGTCGAGCTTGGTCCAGGCGTTGGAGTAGATGCGGTTGAGGAATTCGCGTGCGTCCGGGCCCTGGATGTCGATCTTGCCGAGGGTGGATGCATCCAGCAGGCCGACGCTGTCGCGCACGGCCAGGCATTCGCGTTTTACCGCCGCATGCAGGTCTTCACCATTGCGAGGGAAGTACCACGGGCGTTTCCACTGGCCGACGTCTTCAAACTCGGCGCCGTTCTTCACGTGCCAGGCTTGCAGCGCGGTGTAGCGCACCGGCTCGAAGATGTGCCCACAGTGACGGCCGGCTACCGCGCCGAAAGTCACCGGCGTGTAGTTCGGGCGGAACATGGTGGTGCCCATCTGCGGGATGGTCACATTCAACGAACGGGCGGCAATCGCCAGGCCGTTGACGTTACCCAGCTTGCCCTGGTCGGTGCCGAAGCCCAGCGCGGTGTAGCGTTTGACGTGCTCGACCGACTCGAAACCCTCGCGGGTCGCCAGTTCGATGGCGGCGGCGGTCACGTCGTTTTGCAGGTCGACGAATTGCTTCGGTGCGCGTGCGGTTGGTTTGTCATGCGGTACTTGGTAGACAGCCAGTGTCGGCTCTTCCAAGCGGCTCAGGGCTTTCGGCAAGGTGCCTTCGACTGGCGCAAAACCGGCTTCGCTGGCTGCACGCACGCCGCCTTCAAAACCGTCCGCCAGAGAATCACCAAGACCGTAGACGCCATTGATGCCGCCCACGCACACACGTTTCTGCGGTGCTTCGCCCGGAACAAAACCGAGGATGTCTTCACGCCAGGTCGGCTTGCCGCCCAGGTGCGAAGCCAGGTGGACCACCGGGCTGTAACCGCCGGAGCTGGCCACCAGGTCGCAGTCCAGCCACTCGCCAGGGCTGGTGACTTTATGTGCTTTCACATCGATCGCAGCGACGCGAGCAGCGGTGACGCGCTTGGTGCCACGGGCTTCGACCACGGCACTGCCGGTGAGGATGCGAATGCCTTTGGCGCGGGCTTCTTCCACCAGCGCGCCTCGTGGGTTGTGGCGCACATCGGCCACGGCCACCACTTGCAGACCAGCGTCGAGCCAGTCCAGCGCAACACGGTAGGCGTGATCGTTGTTGGTCGACAGCACCAATTTCTTGCCCGGTGCCACGCCGTAGCGACGCACGTAGGTCGAAACCGCACCGGCCAGCATGTTGCCCGGCACGTCGTTGTTGCCGTAGACCAGCGGGCGCTCGCACGCACCGGTCGCCAGCACTACACGCTTGGCGCGCACACGGTGGATACGCTGGCGCACCACGCCAATCGGCGCACGGTCACCCAGGTGGTCGGTGAGGCGTTCGTGAATGGTCAGGAAGTTATGGTCGTGGTAGCCGTTGACGGTGGCGCGGGGCAACAGCACCACGTCCGGCAGGGCTTTCAGTTCAGCAATGACGCTGGCGACCCATTCCGCGGCGGGCTTGCCGTCGAGGCTTTCACGGGAATCGAGCAGCGAGCCGCCGAACTCTTCCTGCTCATCGGCAATGATCACGCGGGCACCGCTGCGTGCGGCGGCCAGTGCGGCAGCCAAACCGGCAGGGCCCGCGCCGACGACCAGCACGTCGCAGTGACGGTTGAAGTTGTCGTAGGTGTCCGGATCGTTCTCGGTCGGCGAGCGGCCAAGGCCAGCGGCCTTACGGATGTACTTCTCGTACGTCATCCAGAACGATTGCGGGTACATGAAGGTTTTGTAGTAGAAACCCGGCGGCATCAGCTTGCCGCCAACCTTGCCGAGAATGCCCATCACGTCATTGTTGACGTTCGGCCAGCCGTTGGTGCTGGTGGCGACCAAACCTTGGTACAGCGCCTGTTGCGTGGCGCGCACGTTAGGAATCTGGGTGGCTTCGGTGGCGCCGATCTGCAGCACCGCGTTCGGCTCTTCAGCGCCCGCAGCGAAAATGCCGCGAGGGCGCGAATACTTGAAGCTGCGGCCAATGATATCGACGCCGTTGGCCAACAGGGCGGCGGCGAGGGTGTCGCCTTCAAAGCCCTTGTAGGTCTGGCCGTTGAAGGTAAACGTGAGGACTTTGTTACGGTCGATCCGGCCACCGTTGGACAGGCGATTGGTCTGGCTCATACCTTCTCTCCAGAGGCCTTGGCGGTGAATTGTGGCTTCTCACCGATCTTGTAGGTTTCAAGAATTTCGTAGGTCAGGGTGTCGCGGGTCGCGTTGAAGTACTGGCGGCAACCGGCGGCGTGGATCCACAGTTCGTGGTGCAGACCACGGGGGTTGTCGCGGAAGAACATGTAGTCGCCCCACTCTTCATCGGTGCAGGCATTCGGGTCCAGCGGGCGCGGGATGTGCGCTTGGCCGGACGCGTGAAATTCCTCTTCGGAGCGCAGTTCGCCACAGTGAGGACAGAAGATATGCAACATAGGAAATTTCTCCTGTTAGTGGGCGACGGCCGCAGCGCCGTGTTCGTCGATCAACGCACCGTTGTGGAAACGGTCGATGGAGAAAGGTGCCGCCAACGGGTGCATTTCACCCTTGGCCAGGCTGGCGGCAAACACGTTGCCTGAGCCCGGCGTGGCCTTGAAGCCACCGGTGCCCCAGCCGCAGTTGAAGAACATGTTCGGCACCGGGGTCTTGGAGATGATCGGGCACGCATCCGGCGTGGTGTCGACGATGCCGCCCCACTGGCGGTTCATGCGCACGCGCGACAGCACCGGGAACATCTCGACGATGGCCTGGATGGTGTGTTCGATCACCGGGTACGAGCCGCGCTGGCCGTAGCCGTTGTAGCCGTCGATACCGGCGCCGATCACCAGGTCGCCCTTGTCGGACTGGCTGATGTAGCCGTGCACGGCGTTGGACATGATCACGCTGTCGATAATCGGCTTGATCGGCTCCGACACCAACGCTTGCAGCGGGTGGGATTCGATCGGCAGGCGGAACCCGGCCAGCGAGGCCATGTGCCCGGAGTTACCGGCGGTGACCACACCGACGCGCTTGGCGCCGATAAAGCCTTTGTTGGTTTCCACACCGATGCACACACCGTTTTCCTTGCGAAAGCCGATCACTTCGGTCTGCTGGATCAAGTCCACGCCCAGTGCGTCGGCGGCGCGGGCAAAACCCCAGGCCACGGCATCGTGACGGGCCACGCCGCCGCGACGTTGCACGGTGGCGCCGAGTACCGGGTAGCGGGTGTTTTTCGAGCAGTCGAGGTACGGAATCTCGTCGGCCACTTGTTTGGCGTTGAGCAGTTCGCCGTCCACGCCATTGAGGCGGTTGGCGCTGACGCGGCGCTCGGAATCACGGATGTCTTGCAGGGTGTGGCACAGGTTGTAGACACCACGCTGGGAGAACATCACGTTGTAGTTCAGGTCCTGGGACAGGCCTTCCCACAGTTTCATCGCGTGTTCGTACAGGTGCGCCGACTCGTCCCACAGGTAATTGGAACGCACGATGGTGGTGTTGCGCGCGGTGTTGCCGCCGCCCAGCCAGCCTTTCTCGACCACGGCCACGTTGGTGATGCCGTGTTCCTTGGCCAGGTAGTAGGCGGTCGCCAGACCATGCCCGCCGCCGCCGACGATGACCACGTCGTAGACCTTTTTAGGGGTCGGCGTGCGCCACATTTTCTGCCAGTTTTCGTGGTGGCTGAGTGAGTGCTTGAAGAGGCCGAAGCCCGAGTAGCGTTGCATAGTCATTACTCCAAAACCGCGCTCAGCGATAAACCGGGAAATCAGCGCACAGGGCAGACACGTGCTTGGCCACGTTGGCCTCGACATCGGCGTCGCCGAGGTTGTCGAGGATGTCGCAGATCCAGCCGGCCAGTTCGATGCACTGCGGCACTTTGAAACCACGCGTGGTCACCGCCGGGGTGCCGATGCGCAGGCCCGAGGTCACGAAGGGCGACTGCGGGTCATTCGGCACGGCGTTCTTGTTGACGGTGATGTGGGCGCGACCGAGGGCGGCGTCCGCCTCTTTGCCGGTGAGGCCCTGACGGATCAGGCTGACCAGGAACAGGTGGTTATCGGTACCGCCGGACACCACGTCATACCCGCGCTTGATGAACACCTCGGCCATGGCCTGGGCGTTGTCGATCACTTGTTGCTGATAAGCCTTGAAGCCTGGCTCCAGCGCTTCCTTGAAGCACACGGCCTTGCCGGCGATGACGTGCATCAGCGGGCCGCCCTGGGCGCCAGGGAATACGGCGGCGTTGAGTTTCTTTTCGATTTCTTCGTTGGACTTGGCCAGGATCAGACCGCCCCGTGGACCGCGCAGGGTCTTGTGGGTGGTGGTGGTGACCACATCGGCGTACGGCAGCGGGTTCGGGTACAGGCCAGCGGCAACCAGGCCGGCGACGTGGGCCATGTCGACGAACAACAGCGCGCCCACTTTGTCGGCGATCTGACGGAAACGTGGGAAATCCAGAGTCTTGGAGTAGGCAGAGAAACCGGCCACAACCATTTTCGGCTTGTGCTCGACGGCCAAGCGCTCGACTTCGTCGTAGTCGATCAGGCCGGTGTCAGTGTTGATACCGTACTGCACCGCGTTGTAAAGCTTGCCCGAGGAAGACACTTTGGCGCCGTGGGTCAGGTGACCGCCATGGGCCAGGCTCATGCCCAGGATGGTGTCGCCCGCATTGATCAGAGCCAGGTACACCGCGCTGTTGGCGGACGAACCGGAGTGCGGCTGTACGTTGGCGTAATCGGCACCGAACAGTTGCTTGGCGCGCTCGATGGCCAGGGCTTCAACTTTATCCACGTGCTCGCAGCCACCGTAGTAGCGCTTGCCTGGGTAGCCTTCGGCGTATTTGTTGGTGAGGCCGCTGCCTTGGGCTTCCATCACGCGTTTGCTGGTGTAGTTCTCTGACGCGATCAGCTCGATATGATCTTCCTGGCGTTGCTCCTCGGCATTCATGGCCGCCAGCAGTGCGTCGTCATATCCCTGGATCTGGTCTTGTTTGCTGAACATCGCGTCTCTCCCAGCCTTTCGTATTGTTGAGGCCCGTGCAGGGCCCTTTGATGCGATGGTAGGGCTGGCGTCAGCAGGTCAAATGCCTACGCACGCCACGCAAAGGTGCGTTTACGACATGGAATGAATTCAGCGACTCAGGCAAGGCTGTGGCGCAAAGCCAGCAGTAGCAGGAAATGCGCGGGATAGAGGGCATACGCCCAGCGGCGCATGGCCGGTGGCGAGGCGTTTTGAGCGTGTCGCAAGAGGACCAGGCCAAGCATTGGCGCAATCAGGCAAGCGGCGAATCCGACCAACGCTACGGGGGTGCCGCTATTGAGCAGAACCTGCCATTGATTGGCCGCCACACAGATCAAGCCCGGCAATACGCTCAAATACCAGGGGCGACGGAATACCAGCAGCGTCGCCAGTGGCAGTAATACGCCGAAAAAACCGAACATCAGCTGCGCGGAAAACACCGCCGCGATCATGAGGGCAATCAACGCCAATCCTCGATCAAAAAGCGCCTTCTGCTGCCATCCTCGGGCAACCAGCAGGCCCAGCGCCAAGGTCGGCAACACGTTCAACGTATCGGCGTCCTCGATAAACAGTCGGTACGGCACTTCGCTGATCACGCTGAACAGTAACAGCCAGCCCAGGTAGCGCCATTGGCCGGTCACGGGCGCACTCCTGACCCGGTGCAGGTTCGCCGCAATCGCCAGGCAAAACCACGGGAACGCCAGGCGCCCCGGCACATACAGGCCGTCCAGGCTCAAACCGACATAGCGCAGGTGATCGAGCACCATGCTCAACAGCGCCAGCCACTTGAGCAGATCCAAAGCGCCATCACGGACACGTCCGACAGGCAGGGTTCCAGTACCGTGCATAATTCCCCAGTGACTTTGCATTTACAGTGCGTGCGCACTCGCGACAATCTTGGTTACAGTGCGCACCAACATCGACCACAGGAATGGGCCATGACCGACAAGAGCCAACAATTCGCCAGTGACAACTATTCGGGCATCTGTCCGGAAGCCTGGGCCGCCATGGAACAAGCCAACCAGGGCCATCAACGCGCCTACGGCGATGATGAATGGACCCACCGCGCCGCCGACGGTTTCCGCAACCTGTTCGAAACCGACTGCGAAGTGTTCTTCGCCTTCAACGGCACTGCTGCCAACTCCCTGGCGTTGTCTTCGCTGTGCCAGAGCTACCATAGCGTGATTTGCTCGGAAACCGCCCACGTCGAAACCGACGAATGCGGCGCGCCGGAGTTTTTCTCCAACGGCTCCAAGCTGCTCACCGCTCGCACCGAAAACGGCAAGCTGACCCCGGAGTCGATCCGCGAGATCGCCCTCAAGCGCCAGGACATCCACTACCCCAAGCCGCGCGTGGTCACCCTGACCCAGGCCACCGAAGTCGGCAGCGTGTACACCCCGGATGAAATCCGCGCCATCAGCGCCACCTGCAAAGAGTTGGGCCTGAACCTGCACATGGACGGCGCGCGCTTCTCCAACGCCTGCGCATTCCTCGGCTGCTCACCGGCGGACCTGACCTGGAAAGCCGGGGTGGACGTGCTGTGCTTTGGCGGCACCAAGAACGGCATGGCCGTGGGCGAAGCGATCCTGTTCTTCAACCACAAGTTGGCTGAAGACTTCGACTACCGCTGCAAACAGGCCGGCCAGTTGGCGTCGAAGATGCGCTTCCTGTCCGCCCCATGGGTAGGCCTGCTGGAAAACGACGCCTGGCTCAAACACGCCCGTCACGCCAACCACTGCGCGCAACTGCTGAGCAGCCTGGTGGCAGATATTCCTGGCGTGGAGTTGATGTTCCCGGTGCAGGCCAACGGCGTGTTCCTGCAACTCTCGGAACCGGCGATTGCCGCGTTGACCGCCAAGGGCTGGCGTTTCTACACCTTTATCGGCAAAGGCGGCGCACGCTTCATGTGTGCGTGGGATACCGAGGAAGAACGTGTAAGAGAATTGGCGGCGGATATTCGGAAAGTGATGGAAGCCTGAAACCACGGGGCTTTCAGCGCTTTTTCAGAGACTGTTTGTACGTATTTCTGACAGTATCTATCTACCCCCTGCCTTGGATAGGATCTTGTCACCCCGAACAAACGGACGCGTCACTTCGGGGCTGACTGCCTGCCGAATAGTCGGCTGGAAAAGGAAATCCTATCGAGGGCAACATCATGGAAATTCAATGCTACACCACTGATTCGCAACTGCGCGCCGACGTCAACGCCACGCTCGTCGGCCTGGACGATCTGAGGAAGCTGGCGAACGTCGGCGACACCATCATCGAGCCATCCAGAACCTTTACCGTTACTGGAAAAGAGTTTGAAATGACAGCGTCCGGCGGGTACCTCATCAACCTTTTCGTCCGCTAACCCCTAAGGCCCGCGTCGCAGACTCATGACCTGCGACGCGGGACTCAGGTGATGGCTCTTACAACGCCTTCGGCTGAAGCACTTGCCAATCATCAATGGGGCCGCGGTTGTTGGGATAGGTCCCACCGTTGAATTTCACCGCCAGCTTATTTACGGCGTTCAAGGCTGTCGTCACCGCTCCTTCCGCCCAGCCTCCCGTAAACGAAACGTCGTCACCCGCCAGAATGAACCCATCGGGATTAGGCCCCTTCACGCCATTCATGAACTGGGAAAACAGCAAGCGCTGGTACTCGTACTGTCCCGGCAGATTCATTTTGAACGCGCACAGGAAAAACGGCTGCTCCTCCCAATTGATTTCGACAAAGGGGTTGGTCATGCCGAATTCAGCCGCCAGGTTCAACCGATGAGGCGCATACACGCTGTCCAGCAAGCTCGTGCACACCTGCACATGGGACTGCAGCGCCGTACTGCGATCCCCCAGGAACTTGAGGCTGTCGTCATTCCAGGTGTAAGACAAAAACATACCGCTCCCCCTGTATGGCCCAGGGCTTTGGCTGTAGTCCAGCAGGTAGGTACCACGGGTGATGCGATCCGACAGGGTCACGCTCATCTTGTGTTGGAAATCTGCTTCCACATCGGTCCAGAACGGCCGTTTCGTCTGCGCGAAGATTTTTGCGGATTGCATGTAGTGGGTGTACATCACCGCTTCCCATTCCTTTGCGGATAACAGGTCGTTCATTTGATTGAAGCGGGCGGCACCATCCATGTAGCGGAATTTGTCGAGGATCCGCTTGTGAGGGGTGTAGACCACGGCAGGAAAGGTGTATTGACGATTTTCTCCCCGATTATGGTCATACACCCATACGTCGAACTCGCCATCCGGGCGACGTATGATCTGCCGCACCTCCTGCTTGAAAGGCAGGGCAATGACTTGGGTCGTCAGGTCTTGGACAGTGGTGCCCGCAGGCCAATGCGCCATGGCGTCACCGAAGGTATCCGGGGCGCGGCTCCATAACCGCGCTGGCAACTCGCTGGAACCGTCGAACATCAACTTATGGTTGGTATCCAGCCCGGTATACAGCACTCGCAACACTTCCAGGAAGCAATTGGGATAGTCGGTGTTCCAGCCGCCGGTGCCGAAACCGATCTGGCCGAACAGATCGATGTCTTCGCGGCTCCAACCCGCCTGCTCGACCATCGCGGCAAAAAAACTGAGGTTGTCCCAACCCGCATCCAGAATGGCATTCCACAAAGTCTTGATCTTGGCCTGATCAATGCTGCCCTCGGACATTGCCGTTTCCATTTCGGTGAACTTGATCGGGTCCTGCTCAAGGAACTCCTCAAACAACAGCCGCTCAATCTCAGCGTATTCCGGCGGCAGGTTATTGCCTTCGTAATAGGTCTGTGTTTGCTGGTAGTCGACCACCGTACTGGGGGTCGCAGCCGAGCCTGGGTTAGGGAAATCCGCCGAGTTGGCCGTCATGCCGACCTTCTCGAAATAGTGCATCAACGCCTTGCCTGAAATAGGAAAGCGCATCGCCCCCATTTCACAGATCACACTGTCAGCGGGATCCAGCGGATCACCCGCCACGTAGGAATACAGCCGCCCGCCGATACGATCACTGGCCTCCACCACCACTGGGTGCAACCCCATGCGCATGGCTTCATAGGCCGCCACCATTCCCGCAACGCCTGCACCGACGATCAACACCTCGCTGCCATGCGCCAGGCTGGAAACCTGCGCCAACGGCGTGTCGTTACTGACGGCGGTATCAAGGAACCGGCGGTAGTGAAAAGGAAAGTCGGGAGGCAGTGCAGTGACATCGTTGGCAAGCAAGCGCGCAGCGCCTTTACTGCGGGAGGGAATAGCAGACATGGCAATCATCCTTGGTATGTAAACAGGACGTCCACCTACTGCTTCACTGCGAAGGGCGACTACGACGAATGTGTTCATCAGCGTAGTCACTCGTAGGAAATATCTCTATATCCCTTGGAAATAAAAAGTGCATCAGTAAGGCAAACCTTATTCCAGAGGGTTTTGCGCACTCAGTTCAGAGATTCATAAAGTGATTATTTGAGAATGCCGATTCAATTGTTTTTTTGCTTACAAGACTCTGCACAGCTCACTCAATAAAAAACAGACCGTGATACCTATGAACATGCCCTCTGACCGATCGGCTGCTCCCCCTTCCAGCACGCTGAAAATCGAAACCCGCTCCATCGACTACGTGCCGCGCAATGAACGCCACGGCAAGGTCTGGCATCAGGCGCCGTTCTGGTTCACCGGTAACTTCGTACTCACCACCATGGTCACCGGGTTTACCGGCGCCGCCTTGGGGCTAAGCCTGGTGTACGCGATCCTGGCGATCGTGATCGGCGTATGTCTGGGCACCTTTGCCATGGCGTTCCACGCCAACCAGGGGCCGCGCATGGGCTTGCCACAGATGATCCAGTCGCGCGCCCAGTTCGGCCTGCGGGGTGCCATCGTGCCGTTTATCGCGGTGGTTTTCGTGTACATCGGCTTCAACGTGTTCAACGTGATCCTGGCCACCGACGCCATCAATACCGTGCTGCCCGGCGACCGCGCACCCTGGTATGCGTTGATGATCATCCTCGCGGTGGTGATCGCAGTCATTGGCCACGACCTGCTGCACACCGTGCAACGCTGGCTGACCTACGTGATGATCAGCGTGTTCGCGGTCCTGACCGTCGCGGCCTTGCTGCATCTGCAAGCCGATTCAGCCGTGGCCGACGCACATTTTTCCTGGTCGGCCTTCCTGATCCAATTGTCAGCCGCTGCGGGCTACCAGATCAGCTACGCCGTGTATGTCTCGGATTACTCACGCTACCTGCCCCACAACACCCCGTCGCGCAGTGTCATCCTCTGGACCTACCTGGGGGCCGCCGGCTCGGCGCTGTGGTTGATGTCGCTGGGAGCATTCCTCGCCTCGGCGCTGCCCTCGCCCGACGCCATTGGCAGTGTGCAGGCTGTGGGCAACCAACTGCTGCCCGGCTTTGGCACCTTTACCGTACTGATTGCAGTGCCGGCGCTGGTCGGCATCATGGCCGTCAACTGCTATGGCGCGATGCTCACCGGGATCAGTGCCATTGACGGCTTTGTCCCGATCAAACCCAGGATCAAGAGCCGCATCGTCGGGATCAGCCTGGTGGCCGCAATCATTTTCGTGATTGCCTTGAGCATCCCTGAGAGCTACCTGAGCAGCTTCAACACCTTCGTGCTCTTGATGCTGTATTTCCTGGTGCCCTGGACGGCCGTCAACCTCGCGGACTTCTACGTCGTGCGACAAGGACGCTACGCCATCAGTGACATTTTCAATCCCGCCGGCATCTATGGTCGCTGGTCGAGTGCTGGGTTGGTTGCGTATTTCCTCGGCCTGGCGGCAATGATTCCGTTTATGTCGCTGGGTTTTTATCAAGGCCCGATCAGTGTGATGCTGGACGGCGCCGATATTGCGTTCGTCGTAGGCCTGCTGGTCTCGGCAGTGATTTACTGCGTGATGAGCCGCCGACTCGACCACGCCGCCGAGTCGCGGGCCATGCAAGCGAGTGAGCGGGTATTGGAAGGAGACCTGTCGTGACACAGCTGCGCGTCGTTTGCCATCAACTGGCGCCGCATATCGGCGATACCGAGTACAACCGGGCGCTGACCGAGCACGCGATCCGTGGAGCGGCCAGCCTCAAGGCCCAGCTGATTGTCCTGCCGGAACTGATCCAGAGTGGCTACGCGTTCACCGACCGCGAGGAAGCCCACACGGCCTCCGAAACCCTCGACGGCCCGACCCTGAGCCTGTGGAAAAACCTGGCGCGAGAACTTGGGATCATCGTCGTTGCAGGGTTTTGCGAGCGCTTGAGTGGGGGACGTGTCGCCAACAGTGCGGCGCTGATCGAACCCTCCGGACGGTTGACCGTGTATCGCAAGGCACACCTGTGGGACCGCGAGAAACTGATCTTCACTCCCGGTGATGCGCCGCCTCCGGTGGTCGACACCGCCGTCGGACGGATCGGCATGATGATCTGCTATGACCTTGAACTACCCGAATGGGTGCGCCTACCGGCACTGGCACAAGCGGAGCTGCTTTGCGTTCCGGTGAACTGGCCGGACGGTCCGCGCCCTGTGGGTGAGCGGCCGGCTGAGATCGTAAGGATCCAGGCCAACGCGGCGGTCAACCGCATGTTCATCGCGGCGTGCGATCGCCATGGCGAAGAACGCGGCGTCAACTGGGTGGGCGGCTCGGTCATTGTCGACGCAGATGGCTACCCAGTGGCCGGGGCAGCCTCACATCAAGAGGAACAGCAACTGGTAGCGGACCTGCCCCTGGAACAGGCCCGAAACAAGTCAATCAGCGCCCACAACCACGTTCATCAGGATCGGCGGCCTGGTTTGTACTGAGCATCAGAACTCAATACGCACATCACCCTTCGGCACACTGCAGCACGACAGGATGTAGCCTTCGGCTTCATCTTCTTCAGTGATGCCGCCGTTGTGCTCCATCTCCACCTCGCCGCCCAGCTTCATCACCTTGCAGGTGCCGCAGATGCCCATGCCGCAGGCTTTCGGGATCAACAGGCCAAGCTTGGCGGCCGCGGCATGCACGGTTTCCCCAGGTGCGACGCGAATGCTTTTGCCCGACGCAATGAACTCCACCTGGTGCAGATCCGCCAGGTCGATTTCCGGCGCGTCGGCGGCTTGTTCGGCTTGTTCGACCGCATCCGCACGGGCTTCTGGCGGTGTAGCACCGAAGGATTCCTCGTGATAGCGCGTCATATCGAAACCCGCCACTTCCAGCAGGCGCTTCACCGCGTTCATGTACGGCGTCGGGCCGCAGCAGAACACTTCGCGCTCGAGGAAGTCGGGCACCATCAGTTCGAGCATCTTGTGGTTCAGGTAACCGCGATACCCCGCCCAAGGCTCGCCCAGGCCGTGTTTCTCGCAGATCAGGTGCAGGCTGAAGTTGTCGATGCGCGACGCCATGTGCTCCAGCTCGCGGTGGTAGATGATGTCCTTGGGCGAACGGGCGCTGTGGATAAACGTCATGTCGACGTTGGCGTTGGTGTCGTAGAACCAGCGGGCCATGGACATGACTGGCGTGATGCCCACGCCGCCGCTGAGGTACAGCACTTTCGGGCTCGGGAAGTCGATGGCGTTGAACAAGCCCACCGGCCCGTGCACCGCCAACTCTTGCCCTTCATGAAGGGTGTCGTGCAGCCAGTTGGACACCTTGCCGCCCGGCACACGTTTGATGGTCACCGAGAAGCTGTAGGGCACCGACGGCGAACTGGAAATGGTGTAGGAGCGCATGATCGGCTGGCCTTCGATTTCCAGCTCCAGGGTGACGAATTGCCCCGGTTTGAAAAAGAACAGGATCGGCTGGTCGGCCATGAAACAGAAGGTGCGCACGTCCCAGGTTTCCTGGATGACTTTGACGCAACGGACAATGTGCCGACCATTGGCCCAGGTCTGGGTGGTTACCGGATTCAGGAAATTATTGGACATGTTGTTCTCCACCGCCGACATCGGCCTTATGGTGGCGATTCTGCGTAACGCCAGAACCACCCATTTACCTATCTGCGACATTCACATACTTATCGCGACCAGCCCCCAACGACCTAGGGTTGCGCGTCGGGAACAGATTGGGCCATGTCGCCCATGGATAAGGTTCGGCGCATCGGCGGCCCCACACTCGCTCCCAACACAGACGCTTTCTTTACGCCTTGCAAAGCACCAACCGTAGCCACTATTCGCCGGCCACACAGAATGGCCATGAGGACACACACGATGGACGTCACCGCAACCTTAAGCTTGGGCGATCCGCTGGAACCCGCACGCAAGGCCACCGCGCAAATGCTGCAAGAGCGCGAGCGCACTTTCTCGCTGCCGCAGCCGTTCTACTCTGATGAGCGGTTGTTTGATATCGACATGCAAGAGATCTTCCAGAAAGAGTGGTTGATCGCCGGCATGACCTGCGAGATCCCGGCCAAGGGCAACTACCTGACCCTGCAAATCGGCAAGAACCCGATCATCGTGATCCGCGGCGCCGAAGGCGTGGTGCACGCGTTCCACAACGTGTGCCGTCACCGTGGCTCGCGCTTGTGCACCAGCGACAAAGGCAAGGTCGCCAAACTGGTCTGCCACTACCACCAGTGGACGTATGAGCTTGATGGCCGTCTGCTGTTCGCTGGCACCGAGATGGGCGCCGACTTCGACATGAAGCAGTACGGCCTCAAGCCGGTCAACGTGAAAACCGCCGGTGGCTACATCTTCATCAGCCTGGCGGAGAACCCGCCAGCCATCGATGACTTCCTGTCGACGCTGAACCATTACATGGAACCCTACGACATGGAGAACACCAAGGTGGCGATTACCACCACCTTGATGGAGAAAGCCAACTGGAAGCTGGTGCTGGAAAACAACCGCGAGTGCTACCACTGCAACGCGTCGCACCCGGAACTGCTGAAAACCCTGCTGGAGTGGGACGACGTCACCGACCCGCGCGCCGACCAGGCGTTCAAGGACCACGTGGCCGCCTCCGCCGCCGCCTGGGATGCCGAGAAAATCCCATACGCCCACGCCAGCTTTGGCCTGCGTAACCGTATCGTGCGCATGCCGCTGCTCAAGGGCACCGTGTCGATGACCCTCGACGGCAAGCAAGGCTGTGCCAAGCTCATGGGCCGCATCAAGAACCCGGACCTGGGTTCGATGCGCATCCTGCACCTGCCGCACTCCTGGAACCACTGCATGGGCGATCACATCATCGTGTTCACCGTGTGGCCAATCAGCGCCCAGGAAACCATGGTCACCACCAAATGGCTGGTGCACAAGGACGCCGTGGAAGGCGTGGACTACGACGTGGAGCGCATGCGCCAGGTGTGGGACGCCACCAACGACCAGGACCGTCGCCTGGCCGAAGAGAACCAGCGCGGCATCAACTCCACCGCCTATCAGCCTGGCCCGTACTCCAAGACCTATGAGTTCGGCGTGGTGAACTTCGTGGACTGGTACAGCGAGCGCCTGTTGAGCAACCTGGGGGCCGCTCCGGCGCCGTACCTCAAGGGCGTTGCGGTTCACGAATAACCTGTTGATCTTCGGGGGGCTGGGTTGTACAAAAAACACCCAACCCCCTGATAACCCTTGATTCCCCTGCCCTCCAGCCTTTCCCCAACAACTTATCCACAAAGCCACCCACAGCAATTGTGGGCAACTACGCTTCCTCCCTGAAATTAAATGAAGAAAATCCGTGACTTATTCAAGCCAGTCGGTTTGAACCGGCTTTGTTTATTTATTGACCAAACCAGCACAAGCCACGACGTACGTGGCCTGTAGCGGAACGCGAACACCTTATCCACAGAAGCACCAACAGACTTTGGGGGCAACTTGGAGAGTGCTGTGGAAAACCACCTCAAACCTTCACAAATCGGGGTTTACAGGGTTTTTAGTCGGTAAAAAAACCAAATCGATCACATTTTGATCAATCCGATGAAAGCCTTGATTAATAAGGGCTTCAGCCGACAGCGAACATGTTATCCACAGAAGCGCCAACAGACTATGGGGGCAAGTCGAGCCGGAGAAATGCACAGGAGCAGCGAAAAACCCAAGTAAAAACCGCAAGTTAGCTTGGTTGTTTTTCGTACAGAGGGCTGGAGGGCTTGATTCACAGGGGGTGTGGACAACCGCGAACAGGTTATCCACAGACGGGTCAACAGGGATTGTGGGTAAGCCACATTCCCTGTTCAGCTTCAGCGAACCACACCTTCCTCAACCAGCAGCTTGAGGATAGCTTCGGCGCCCGCTTCCGGGCTCAGGCCCTTGAGCACTTGCCCGCCACCACCACTGGCCTTGGCCGTGGCGGCTTTCATGCGGTCAGCACCGCTCTTGGCCTTGATCACCTTGAGGCGCTTGGGGCGTGGCTTGGCCGGTTGCAGCACGGCGCCTGTGAATAATTCGTCTTGTTCGATTTCGACTTCATGGGCCGCCAGTTCACCGCGCTGCGCCGGGCCGTACGCACTCTGCCGAGGCTTGGGCGCGGCGTTATCCACTGTCGCCAGAAACGGCAGGCGTACCTTCAGGCGTCGCCGCTGGCCGCGTGGCAAGGCTTGCAGCACATGGGCCACGCCGCCGTCGATGGACTCGACCTGCGCCAGCCCGACAATCAGCGGCCAACCCAATTGCTCGGCCAGCAGGTACGGCAGCATGCCTGAGCCTTCACCGGTTTCGGCCTGGCTGCCGGCAAGCACCACCTGGGCACCGGCGTCGCGCAGGTATTCGCTGAGCACCGGCAAGGCATCGCTGCCCGCCGGTTGCTCCAGCACATGCAACTGCGGCAACCCCATGCCCAGGTAGCTGCGCAGGGTCGGCTCAGCAATGTTACCGGCGTGCAGCACCTGCAACTTATCCCCAGCCATTTGCAGGCCCAGTTCCACTGCGCGCGCGTCTTGCTCGGCGCGGCGCGGGCGCCCGGAGGTCGGGTGGGCGCCGATGGATACCAGGCTGATAACATTCGTGTTCATGCTCATATCCTCAAGCCGCATCGCGCTTGGCGCCGTTGCGGTAGGCCTCTACCGCAGCGATCAAGGCATGCAGAATCGCGGCGCTTTCGCCGATGACCGAGAGATCGGCCCGCTTGATCATGTCGCAACCAGGGTCGAGGTTGATCGCCACCACCTTGTCGCAGGCACCGATGCCTTGCAGGTGCTGGATCGCCCCGGAAATACCCACGGCCACGTAGACCCGCGCCGTCACCCAGGTGCCGCTGGCGCCGACCTGGCGATCACGCGCCATGAAGCCATCGTCCACCGCCACCCGCGAGGCGCCTTCGGTGGCGCCCAGGGCCGCAGCGGTCTGGTGGAACAGAGCCCAGTCCTTCACGCCGTTGCCGCCAGAGAAAATGAATTCCGCCTCGGCCATGGGAATCGCCGCCGGATCCACCGCCACTGCACCGAGGTCTTCGATGCGCGGCAGGCTGCGTGCCAGGGCTGTGGATAACTCCACGGGGAGCACTTCATGCCGTGTCTCACTGACAGGATCGGCGCATTCAGCGGCCGCCAGAATCAGGCGTGGCAGCGGACGGGCCAAGTCTTCCTGGCCCGCACCGGCGCGGCCGATGCACTCGTCGCCCTTGATCTGCCAAACCCGCGTAGCCGGGCGTTCCTTGAGGCTGGCGGCAAACCGTCGGCCCAGTTCGCCACCACCGCTGCGGCTGTCAGGCAGCAACCAGTGACGCGGATTGAACTGGTTATCCACAGCGCGCAAACCTTGCACTCGTTGTTCCGGTGAATAACCGTCGAATTCGTGGCCTTCCAGCACCAGCAGGCGATCAACCCCTGCGGTGGCAAATGCGCCTTCCTTGTGTTCGCCAAACACCACCGCCAGCACCGCACCGTCGCTGCCCGCCAATTGTCGGGCCAGGCCGAGCAAGTCACGGTCGTGGCTGCTCAAGCGGCCACCGACCATGTCCGGCACCACATTGATGTAGAACGCAGGCGCCGCCACCTGATGCAGCGGCAACTGCACTTCCACCGCCGCGGTACGCTTGGCCGCGCCGCCCTGCTGGGCGCCGCTGCGGTCGATGCGCTTGATGCCATTGGGGCCGATGAAGCCGACGCCATGGACGTTCTTGCGGATGACCCCGTTAGGTCCCATCCAGCTGTGTTGCACCGGTTGCATCGCTGCGTGCAGCGGGTGCAGGCGGTTGCGGGCGATCCATTCGGCCCGTGGGTCGCGGCGGATAATGTCGCTCATTAATGCACCTCCGCAGGTTCACGCTTGATGGGAGCTTTGGTGGGCACTGCATCTTCAAGTAATGCGTCGGCCACCAGCTCGGCAATATCCTTGATCAACGGGCGCGGCTCGACTACGCCTTCCAGCATCGCCGTGCATTGCGGGCAACCCACGGCCACCAGCTCGGCGCCGGTTTCGCGGATGTCTTCCATGCGCATATCCGGGATACGTTGCTTGCCGGGTATGTCGGTAATAGGCGCACCGCCGCCGCCACCGCAGCAGCGTGAACGGAAGCCCGAGCGTTGCATCTCCTTGACCTCGATCCCCAGCGCGCGCAGCACTTGGCGCGGCGCCTCGTATTCGCCGTTGTAGCGGCCCAGGTAACAAGGGTCGTGGTAGGTCACGCTGTTGCCCTTGTGCTGGCCCAGGTTCAACGCGCCCTCGCCGATCAGCTCGGCCATGAAGGTGCTGTGATGTTGCACCCGATAGTTGCCGTTGAAGGCGCCGTATTCGTTTTTCAGCACATGGAAGCTGTGCGGATCGCAGGTGACGATGCGCTTGAAGCTGTACTTGGCCAGGGTCTGGATATTGCGCGAAGCCAGCAACTGGAAGGTCGCTTCATCGCCCAGACGACGGGCCACATCGCCGCTGTCGCGTTCTTCCAGGCCCAGCACGGCAAAGTCGACCTTGGCCGCCTTGAGCACTTTGACGAAGGCACGCAGGGTACGTTGGTTGCGCATGTCGAAGGCACCGTCGCCGACCCAGAACAGCACGTCGGCACTGCCTTTTTCGCTGAGCAGCGGCAGGTTCAGGTCGGCCGCCCAGTTCAGGCGACCACCCGGTGCGAAACCGCCGGGGTTGTCGGTGGCGATCAGGTTTTCCAGGACTTCCGCGCCTTTGTTCGGCGTGGCGCCTTTTTCCAGGGTGAGGTGACGGCGCATGTCGACGATGGCGTCCACGTGCTCGATCATCATCGGGCACTCTTCCACGCAGGCGCGGCAGGTAGTGCAGGACCACAGGGTCTCGGCGTCCACCAGGCCGTTGACGATCGGCTGATGCGGGTTGCCGCTGTGTTCGCCGATGGCTTTGCCCGGATACGGGCTTCCGGCGAACTTGGCATCGGTGCCGCCGGCCAGGCCGACCACCATGTCCTGGATCAGCTTTTTCGGGTTCAGCGGCTGGCCGGCGGCGAAGGCCGGGCACGCGGCTTCGCACTTGCCGCACTGTACGCAGGCGTCGAAGCCGAGCAGTTGGTTCCAGGTGAAATCCTTGGGTTTCTCCACGCCCAACGGCGCGGTTTTATCGCCGAGGTCCAGCGGTTTCAAACCGGTGGAACGGCCGCCGCCAAAGCGCTCGGCGCGACGGTGCCAGGCCAGGTGCAAGGCACCGGCGAAGGCGTGCTTCATCGGGCCGCCCCAGGTCATGCCGAAGAACATCTCGGACACGCCCCACAGCACGCCCACGCCGAGCAACGCGGCGAGCAACCAGCCACCGAAGTCCGCTGGCAGAATCCCGGCCACCGGCAGGGTCACCAGGAAGAAACTGACCGAGAACGCCATCAGGCTTTTCGGCAGGCGCATCCATGGGCCTTTCGAAAGACGTGCAGGCGGATTGCGGCGGCGCAGGTAAACGAAGGTGGCGCCGACAAACATCAGCACCGACGCCAGCAGCAAGGCGTAACCGAGGATGCGATTCTGCAGGCCGAAGCCGTGGACCAGAATGGCGAGCAACGCCGACAGCACAAAACCCAGCGCGGTGGCGACGTGGGTGTTGGCGATGTATTTGTCGCGGGCGACCACGTGGTGCAGGTCGACCATGTAGCGCTTGGGCATGGCGAGCAGGCCGCCCAAAAGGTCGACCTTGGACGCGCGGCCACGGCGCCACATGTTCACCCGGCGCAGGGCGCCGAGGACGGCAAGACCCAGGGCGGCGAACAATAAAATGGGAAGCAGGGTGTTCAACATGGTGAAGCTCCCAAAGACCACACAGGTCTACTGTGAAACTGGCCCCAAATGTGGGAGCGGGCTTGCTCGCGAATGCGGTGTGTCAGCTGACGCATTCGGTGGCTGATTCCCCGCGTTCGCGAGCAAGCCCGCTCCCACATTTTTGACCGAGTACACATTGGTTCAAGGCTGGGTCAGAAATCCTTGCAAAGGCGCAGGGCGTCATAGATCGCAGCGTGGGTATTGCGCTGTGCCACACAGTCACCGATACGGAACAGCAAGTACCCCTCACCCGCCTCGCTCAGGCACGGCTGCGGCTTGATCGCGAACAAGGCTTCGACGTCGATCTGCCCCTTGTTGCGCGAGCCTTCCTTGAGTGCGTAGTAGATGGCTTCGTCCGGGCGCACGCCGTTCTCGACGACCACCTGGTCCACCACCCGCTCCTCTTTGGCGCCGGTGTATTCGTTCTCCAGCACCGCCACCAGCTTGTCGCCTTCGCGGTAGACCTTTTCCAGCATCATGTCGCCGGTCATGATCACTTCTTTCGGGTACATGCTGCGGTAGTAGGTCGGGAACGACGTACCGCCGATGGCCACGCCTGGCTTGATGTCGTCGGTGACGATCTCGACCTGGCTGCCCTTGTCCGCGAGGAAATCCGCCACCGACATGCCGGTGAATTCGCAGATGGTGTCGTACACCAGCACGTTCTTGCCCGGCGCCACTTTGCCGTCGAGCACATCCCAGCTGCTCACCACCAGGCCTTCGGCCGCGCCCCAGTGTTCGTTCTGTTCCACGTTCGGATGTCCACCCACCGCCAGCACCACCACGTCCGGACGCACGTCCAGGATAGTGTCGGCATCAGCGGCCACGCCCAGGCGCAGATCGACCTTCAACCGCGCCAACTCCAGTTGGTACCAGCGGGTGATACCGGCAATCTGGTCACGCTGCGGCGCCTTGGACGCCGTGGTGATCTGCCCACCAATAAACTCTTTCTTTTCGAACAGGGTCACGTCATGGCCGCGCTCGGCCGCTACGCGTGCAGCTTCCATCCCGGCCGGGCCGGCACCGACCACCACAACCTTGCGTTTGACGCCGGTGGTTTTTTCGATGATGTGCGGCACACCCATGTATTCACGGGAGGTCGCGGCGTTCTGGATGCACAACACATCCAGGCCCTGGTACTGGCGGTCGATGCAATAGTTGGCGCCGACGCACTGCTTGATCTGGTCGATCTGGCCCATCTTGATCTTGGCGATCAGGTGCGGGTCGGCGATGTGCGCACGGGTCATGCCGACCATGTCTACATAACCGCCTTCCAGAATGCGCGTGGCCTGGTTCGGGTCCTTGATGTTCTGCGCGTGCAGCACCGGGACCTTGACCACTTCCTTGATACCGGCCGCCAAGTGCAGGAACGGCTCCGGTGGATAACTCATGTTGGGGATCACGTTGGCCAGGGTGTTGTGCGTGTCGCACCCCGAGCCCACTACGCCGATGAAGTCCAGCATGCCGGTGTCATCGTAATACTTGGCAATCTGCTTCATGTCCTCATGGGACAAGCCGTCCGGGTGGAACTCGTCACCGCACAGGCGCATGCCCACGCAGAAGTCGTCACCGACTTCGGCGCGCACGGCTTTCAGCACTTCCAGGCCGAACTTCATGCGGCCTTCGAAGGTGCCGCCCCACTCGTCGGTACGCTTGTTGACCCGCGGGCTCCAGAACTGGTCGATCATGTGCTGGTGCACCGCAGACAGTTCCACACCGTCCAGGCCGCCGGCCTTGGCGCGTTTGGCTGCGCTGGCGTAGTTGCCGATCACGCGCCAGATTTCTTCCGGCTCGATGGTCTTGCAGGTCGCACGGTGCACCGGCTCACGCACGCCGGACGGCGACATCAGCGTGGGCCAGTTGAAGCCGTCCCAACGCGAGCGACGGCCCATGTGGGTAATCTGGATCATGATCTTGGCGCCATGCTTGTGCATCGCGTCGGCCAGGTTCTGGAAGTGCGGGATGATGCGGTCGGTGGACAGGTTGACCGAACTCCACCATTCCTGCGGGCTGTCGATAGCCACAACCGAGGAACCGCCGCAGATCGCCAGGCCGATACCGCCCTTGGCTTTCTCTTCGTAGTACTTCACATAGCGGTCGGTGGTCATGCCGCCGTCGGTCGCGTAGACCTCGGCGTGGGCGGTACTGAGCACGCGGTTGCGGATGGTCAGTTTGCCGATCTGGATCGGCTGGAACATTGCTTCGAAAGCCATGGCACGGTCCTCGGCTTACAACGGCTTGACGGTGAACAGGCCGTCATCGTGGCCCTCTTCGGAGCCTCCGTAGACTTGCTCTGCAACAGTGCGAATCTTGCTGCCACGCGCCTCAAGAATCTGGTCCATGGCGCCCGCAAACCAGCCAGTGAACATGTAGTCGACCTTGCGCCCGACCTTGCCGTACACGTACACAAACGCGGAGTGTTCCAGCTTGACGCTGCAGGTGCCTTTATCGAGGTCAATGTCCTGGATCTTGAACAGGCCCCAGCCGCGTTGCGACAGGCGCTTCATGTAGTGCTCGAACACCGCGACGCCTTCCAGGCCGTGGCATTCAGCTTCCTTTTCACACCAGTGCCAGGCGGATTTGTAGCCGGCCTTGTAGAGGATTTCGGCGTAGGCATCGGCGCCCAACACTTCTTCGATGCCGATGTGGTTGTTGACGAAGAAATGGCGTGGCACGTACAGCATCGGCAGGGCGTCGGAGGTCCAGACACCGGTTTCGCTGTCGACTTCGATAGGCAATTGCGGGGCGATCTTGGCCATGGAAACTTAACTCCAGAAAAATTCTTGTTAATGCCCCCGGCGCGAATGGCCGGGGAAAAAGATGCGTTGGCGGTGGCTTATTCGCCCCAGACGTCCTTGAGGACGTTGACCCAGTTTTCGCCCATGATCTTGCGTACCACGCGCTCAGGGTGGCCGCGCTTGAGCAGGGTCTCGGTGAGGTTGGGGAATTCGCCCACGGTGCGGATGCCCAGCGGGTTGATGATCTTGCCGAAGCTGGTCAGGCGGCGGGCGTAGCCCTTGTCATGGGTCAGCATTTCAAAGAAATCCTGGCCATGGCCCTGGGTGAAGTCGGTGCCGATGCCGATGGCGTCCTCGCCGACGATGTTCATGGTGTATTCGATGGCTTCGGCGTAGTCATCGATGGTCGAATCGATGCCTTTGGCCAGGAACGGCGCGAACATGGTCACGCCGACAAAACCACCGTGGTCGGCGATGAACTTGAGTTCTTCATCGGACTTGTTGCGCGGGTGCTCTTTAAGGCCGGACGGCAGGCAGTGGGAGTAGCACACCGGCTTTTTCGATTCGAGGATGACTTCTTCGGAAGTCTTGGAGCCGACGTGGGACAGGTCGCACATGATGCCGACGCGGTTCATCTCAGCGACGATCTCACGGCCGAAACCCGACAGGCCGCCATCACGCTCGTAGCAACCGGTGCCGACCAGGTTCTGGGTGTTGTAGCACATCTGCACCACACCGACGCCGAGCTGCTTGAAGATCTCGACATAGCCAAGCTGGTCTTCGAAGGCATGGGCGTTCTGGAAGCCGAAGATGATGCCGGTCTTGCCCTGCTCCTTGGCACGGCGGATGTCGGCGGTGGTTTTCACCGGGATCACCAGGTCGCTGTTTTCACGGATCAGGGTCTGGCTGGCCACGATATTGTTGATGGTGGCCTGGAACCCTTCCCACACCGACACGGTGCAGTTGGCAGCGGTGAGGCCGCCTTTGCGCATGTCCTCGAACAGGTCGCGGTTCCACTTGGCAATAATCAGCCCGTCGATAACGATGCTGTCGGCGTGCAATTCGGCTGGGCTCATCAGGCGTCCCCTTATTGGCGATTCATGCGCCGAATCGTCTGCCGGCGCTTTGGGGCCAGCATATGCCCAGGGGCCGACAGAGCCGGGTGCAAAAACGACAGGGGAATTGCCGAAAGCGTCAATCCACGACAAAGGCTGTTATGAGTGGTCTGACTGGCGGCTGTTCTTTGTCCTACGCTTGAGCCAGAATTCCCGCATCACCTGATATGAGACGGCGCAATGAAATCGATTTTCCTGGCTTTGGCACTCATCGCAACCGGCGTCCACGCGGCCGAAGACACCGACAGCACGCCGTGCGACGGCATCGAAAACGACAAGCAAACCCTGGAATGCGCCTCTTACAACAAAACCACTGCTGAACAACTGCTCAAAGACAACTATCAAGGCCTGCTGGAACGCATGGCTTCGACCTACGGCAGCGACAAGACCAAGCTGGCGGACATTACCGCTCGTCTGAAGGATGCCCAGCAGAAGTGGGAAAAATTACGGGATGCCGATTGCGCCGTGGACACCTTCCCAGCAGTGAACGGCACCAAGGCGTATGCGATTGCGCAGAATGACTGCCTGGCACGGATGAGCGATGAGCGGTCGGAGTTTTTGGAGTCGATCGGGCAGGAGTAACCCGGTTGAGCAACTTGATCCACTGAAAAGGAAGTCACATGTACTACGCCCGCGAAGCGGAACGGGATTTCCTGTTCACGCACGCTGTCTTGCTGTTTCTATTCACCTTGATACTGGCGCTGATGTTGTCGCTATCCGTCAGCCGGGGCGCGCGCCATGGGCTGATCAAGGCGGGGCCCGTTGAGACAGTCGGACAGATCACCCAACTCGAAAGCGTCGGCCCGCGCAACTCAAGCACCAACGTGTATTACACGTTCAACCATGAAGGCCAGCGTGAAGACGGCATGGTCAATAACAGTTTTCACGTTGAAGACCCTGGCTACGAAATCGGCGCCGACGTTGCCGTGGTGTATTCAAGATGGTTTCCATCAGTGCATAACATCAAGGCGAACTTCCATTACAGTTCGCCCAACTTCTACATCCTGAGTGTGAGCGCCAGCCTGATGATCCTGTGCTGGGTGCTGATCCTCTGGACGGTGCATCGGATCTATCAGCACAAGGCTGAAGACCGCTACTACTGAAACTTTCTCTATCCCACAGGCTTGAACATGATTATTTGCGGCATCGAAATCAAAGGCAGCGAAGCCATCATCGCCGTTGCCTCCCTGGACAACCAGGCGCTGAACCACATCTCCCTGGCCACCAAGAAAATCGCCTTGGACGACGACGATGAAGCGGTCAACGTGAAAACCTTCGCCTCGCAGGTGAAGGCGTTTGTGCAGGCCAACGGCATCGAGCGTATCGCGATCAAGAAGCGCAGCAAGAAAGGTGAATTCGCCGGTGGGCCGACCACGTTCAAGATTGAGGGCGTGTTCCAGCTGCTGGACGGTGTGGACGTGACGTTGTTGTCGCCGCAGACCATTAATGCGCTGAACAAGAAGCACGTTTTTGAACTGCCGGCGACGTTGAACAAATACCAACATGAGGCTTACAAGACCGCGCGCGCGCAGTTATTAAAATAAAATCATCTCCTGCGCAATCACATTGCACAGGAGAGATAATTTAATCAATAATGATTAGGGGCCTAATTTTAGCTGCGATACCATCGGTATCTGCAACTGCAATTTCGGGAACCTCTCCCCACTCGGTCCCTCCGCCATCTAGGGTACCTGCAACGTGAAAATGAAAATGGCTAATTGTTTGATTTGCTGACACACCGTTATTTTGCCAAACAGAAATCCCCTCACTGCCATAAAGTTTGTCTATTGCTATTGCTACTCTCTTGACACCTATTGCCAACGCCCCCAACTCCTCGTCGGTGACATGCAGTATATTAGGCCTATGCTGTATAGGTATGACGAGCAAGTGAGGATTACCTCTTTGCTCTCGCGTCACTAAAATAGCGATCAAATCATTTCGAGCTACAATTGTATAATCGCGCTCGCCATTGAGATACTGGCAGAACGCACAGACTCCATCATCGGGCATTTCTATATTGTCACAGGTTTTCATGATGGCCTCAGAGATGACAAAAATGACTGCAACTCCATCCTATCAAGCTTCTCAAATTCCGTAGGATGAACAACAATTCTCAGTTCTTCACAGATTCTTTCTTTTCGAGATGCAAACATAAACGAAAGGGCAATAAGTCTAATTGAATCTTGGGCAGGTAGAATATTTGATAGTCTTGCCTGACCACCACCTATCACTGGAACTGCCACAGCCTCTCCGTTTCCATAAACGGAAATTTCTTGCCATAAAGCAAGAAGACTTTTCCAAACTCCATCAACCGTGCCACGGGCTTCGTTTTTTTCGTTCATTTCTGTATAAGCGGACAAAAATAGGTACCTGCTACCTCGCTTAATTGATGCTACCGCACCAACCCCATAACGAGTGGTTTTCCCGGGCTTCAGGATTTCTCCAACTTTAGGTTTCCCGACCAAAGCCCTATCAATACACTCGTCAAGTTCCTGAGTGTCATCACCAAAAAACTTACTTAAAACTTGGCCCTGCACACTTTTTGGCGCGATTATTCTAGGAGTTTGAGTATCGAAGGTATCATTGACCCCAATAACTATGTGACAATTTTCCTCCAAAAGATCTCCTTTAAAAATACGTATTACAGTTTTAGGAGAGCTAAATGATTGTTCTATCGGCCGGGGCCACGCTCGATACCCACCAAACAAAAGTGAAGCCACAGTGAAAATTGTAAACGGCAACCCTCCCTTAAAGAAATCTAACTCAGGATAAAACAACAAAAGCAACTGAATAGAACTAGAGATCACACCTAAAAACGCAAATGCATTTATTACAAATTTACGCCAGAATCTCAGCGTACGGACATCACTAACTAACGACCCCATTATAACCCCAACCTCGAGTAAACATCTGGAATATAGTGAACCGCCCCCGTCTTCGACGAGTCAAAGGCTGGAGCAAAATTATCAAGCGCGTACTTAATGATTTTTGGCTGAAAAGACACTGACAGCGTGTAATAATTAACCCCAAACAATGGCGAAGGAATAAAACGTTCATCCGATTCGCGCATACCATTAATATTAGCAACCACAACAGGTAGTTTAAACTCTTTAAGGATTTCCACTTCATACCCAAGAAAAGTATTGTAATCCCCACCTTTCCTTCGCGCATCCTTACTCCCGAGAAAAACTATCTGCTTAGCGTTTTTCATTCGCTCGCGAAGTCTTCTTTTTATGGTATCGGGAGTACTTGTATCCCTTGCCTGAAACAAATCATGAGCATTGAAAAACTCAAAATCAATGTGGTCGTTTTTTCGCCAAGCATCCATTAACCAATAATATTTGATATCTTCGCTTGCAAATGCCACATAAGTTTTATTTCTATAACTCATAGCTCGACCGTCCCTAGCAGAATAATTAATTCAAAACACACCAACGCTGACAGCGGCCTATTTAACCACCACGCACAGCAAACAATATCACAATGACATCATGGCTGGGGCGAAGACATTCTCACCTCATAATTTTATTTTTTGGTAAATCCCGTAGTGAAATTTGGTGCCAAACGAGCAGCTACCTCAAGTATGAGCACGCGCCCATCAAATATGCTTGCTGGCACCGCTCAAGAAACAATTAGCGGGTTTTAAGCCAATCGCCAAAGGTCTTGTCCTCCAGTGCATAACCGCCCCGGCTCGACTTCCACACCAGTTCCTTGTCGCGCAGGGCATCGATGCAAGCCTGAATCGTCTGGGTGCCCGGCACCACGTCGCTGCCCATGTCTTCCAGCGCTTTGCTGACCGCAGCGAGGGTGCTGTCGGTGAACGGCGCGAAGGGTTCGTTGGTTTGAGAGCGCTCTACCATCACTTGCAGCACGGCGCGCTGGGGGATGGTGAGCGTGTTCCAGGCGCTTTCGAATTCGGTCCACACACCTGCGCGCAACAGTTCGGCGCGACTGTGCAGCAGTTGGCCCAAATTGCTCGCCTCGCCCAGCTCCAGTGCCACTTCACCGATGATCGTGCGCAACATCTCGGGGCGCCGGCCAACCAGCTCAAACGCCTCATCGATATCGGCCGCGTTGAATTGGTTGGTTTTCGCCAAGTGCGCGTTGAGGTGCGCGGTATAGGCCTGGGTGAACGCTTTGCCCAGCAACGGGAACGGCGTAATGCTGGAACCGAAGAACGGCTGGCTTTTACCCAATACCAGGTGGGCCAGCTTGTCGCGATTGGAGCCAGTGAACACCAGATGCAAACCGCTGCCTTCCTCGTCACGCCCCTGGTTGAGCTGATCCCGGGCGGCCTTCAGCGCAAACATCGCATTGATGCCTGAATCGCTGGTCAAGGCGTGCTGCGCCTCGTCAATCACCAGGACGACGGTTTTTTCCGCCGCGTGATGCAGCAGTTCCAAGGCTTGAGTCAAGGTCGCGCCGACCGGCAATTGAGGCTTGCTGAAGTCCCAGGACAGCGTACGCAGAAAGCTCAGTTTCTCGATCCCAAGGTTCTTGGCCAGCTTGCGAATGCCCTTTTCATAGGGCACCAGCGCTGCGGCAATGGCGCTGGCAATCAACTCCGCGGGGTCTTTTTCTTTGTCAGCCCACAGATCGACGTACACCGCCAGCCACCCTCGAAGCTGACACTCCGGGATCAGGTCTTCGCGTAAAAAAGTACTTTTGCCCGTGCGACGCGGCGCCGCGAGAAACAGGCCAGAGGTGAAATCCTGGATACCGGCCCCCACCAGGCCGTCGGCAATGCTGCTTGCCAGCGCGGGACGGCGGAATACAAAGCCGCTGTGCTTGGACATGGTTTTATACTCAATTATGGAAAGGACTATAAATTATAGTAACGAGTATAATTGACTATAATTGGCCGTCAAACCACTTCCCTTCGCCGATCCTCCCTCGGGCACTTCGCAAACCGTGCCCGATAACTACGGGTGAAATACGACGGCGACTCAAACCCACAGGCAATGCTCACTTCCAACACACTCATATCACTCTGGCGCAGCAGCTGCCGGGCTTTCTCCAGGCGCAGGCCGAGGTAGAAGTTGCTGGGAGTGTCGTTCAGGTGCAGGCGGAACAGGCGCTCCAGTTGGCGACGCGTGACTTTGATCGCTTCGGCCAAGGCCAAAGTGCTCAGGGGCGGCTCGGTGTGCTGCTCCATCTCGCCGATCACTTGCACCAGTTTTTTGTTGTTGATGCCGTAGCGCGTGGCGATCTGCATGCGCTGGTGGTCTTTGCGTGGGCGGATGCGGCCGAGCACGAATTGCTCGGAGACCTGGATCGCCAGTTCGGGGCCGTGGGCCTGGGCGATCAGGTCGAGCATCAGGTCGATGGAGGCCGTACCGCCGGCGCAGGTGATGCGGCGGCGATCGATTTCGAACAGCTCCTGGGTCACGGTGAGCTGTGGATAAGATTCCTTGAACGCGTCGATGGCTTCCCAGTGCAGGGTCAGGCGGTGGCCGTCGAGCAGGCCGGCTTCGGCGAGGACGCAGGCGCCGGTGTCGATGGCGCCGAGGGTCACGCCGTCGTGGTCGAGGCGGCGCAGCCAGTGTTCCAGCGCGGGGGTGGCGAATTGCAGCGGTTCGAAGCCCGCGACCACCAGCAAGGTCGCGCCTTTTTTCAACGGTTCCAGCGCGGCGTCGGCGTTGACCGACATGCCATTGCTCGCCAGCACCGCGCCGCCATCGGCGCTCAGCACGTGCCAGCGGTACAGCTCGCCACGAAAGCGGTTGGCCACCCGCAGCGGTTCCAGCGCGGAGATAAAGCCGATGGCCGAGAAGCCCGGCATCAGCAGAAAGTAGAAATCCTGGGACATGGTGGCGCTCTCGTCGGACGGGCAGCGTGGCACTGTGATACTCCCGTTCTCGGGTGGATTCAAGGGGGCAGGTCGCTGCAGTGCAAGAGCTGGTCGCCGCCGTGCGTTTTATAGGCCCTCAAGCTGCGTAACTTGATCCCACGGCGCACAAAGACGCCGGACCCCACAATAACGACCTGCCGAGGGATCCACCATGAACCGACTGATCAGCCGCTGTGTGCTTGCACTCAGCGCCAGCGCCATCTTGAGCACGAACGTACTGGCTGCCGATGCGGCATCTTGCCAGAACGTGCGCATGGGCGTGGTGAACTGGACCGACGTAATCGCCACCAGCGCCATGACCCAAGTGTTGCTCGACGGCCTCGGCTACAAGACCAAACAGACCAGCGCCTCCCAGCAAATCATCTTCGCCGGCATCCGCGACCAGCGCCTGGATCTGTTCCTGGGCTACTGGAACCCGCTGATGACCCAGACCATCACGCCGTTCGTCGACGCCAAGCAAGTCAAGGTCCTCGACAAACCCAGCCTCGAAGACGCGCGCGCCACCCTCGCCGTGCCGACTTACCTGGCGGACAAGGGCCTGAAAACCTTCGCTGACATCGCCAAGTTCGAAAAAGAGCTGGGCGGCAAGATCTACGGCATCGAGCCAGGCTCGGGCGCCAACACCCAGATCAAGGCAATGATCGCCAAGAACCAGTTCGGCCTGGGCAAGTTCCAGCTGGTCGAGTCCAGTGAAGCCGGCATGCTCGCCGCCGTCGACCGCGCGGTGCGCCGCAAGGAAGCCGTGGTGTTCTTCGGCTGGGCGCCGCACCCGATGAACGTCAACGTCGCCATGACCTACCTCACCGGCAGCGATGACGCCCTGGGCCCGAACGAAGGCATGGCCACCGTGTGGAGCGTCACCGCGCCGAACTACGCCGAGCAGTGCCCCAACGTGCACAAACTGCTGACCAACCTCACCTTCACCGCCGCCGACGAGAGCCGGATGATGCAGCCGTTGCTGGATCACAAGGACGCCATCGAGTCCGCCAAGCAGTGGCTCAAGGACCACCCGCAAGACCAGGCGCGCTGGCTGGAGGGTGTGACCACCTTCGACGGCAAGCCGGCCGCGGCCAACCTGCAACTGACCAGCCAATAACTTTTTCTGAACCACCGTTTCGCAGCTCAACCGGGCTGCGAACGGCACCACCACGCCTGTAAGGAACCGCCAAATGAATCACGACGTCATCATCACCTGCGCACTCACCGGTGCTGGCGACACGACCAGCCGCAGCCCCCACGTGCCGGTCACCCCCAAACAAATCGCCGCCGCTGCCGTGGAAGCTGCCAAGGCCGGCGCCACCGTTGTGCACTGCCATGTGCGTGATCCTGAAACCGGCAAGTTCAGCCGCGACGTCGCCCTGTACCGCGAAGTGATGGAGCGCATTCGCGAGGCCGACATCGACATTATCGTCAACCTCACCGCCGGCATGGGCGGCGACCTGGAGATCGGCGGCGGCGAGAACCCAATGGAGTTCGGCCCCAACACCGACCTGGTCGGCCCGTTGACCCGTCTGGCTCACGTCGAAGAGCTGCTGCCGGAAATCTGCACCCTGGACTGCGGCACCCTGAACTTTGGCGATGGCGACACTATTTACGTCTCCACCCCGGCGCAACTGCGGGCCGGCGCCAAGCGCATCCAGGAACTGGGCGTGAAGGCCGAGCTGGAAATCTTCGACACCGGCCACCTGTGGTTCGCCAAGCAGATGATCAAGGAAGGCCTGCTCGACAACCCGCTGTTCCAACTGTGCCTGGGCATCCCGTGGGGCGCGCCGGCCGACACCACCACCATGAAAGCCATGGTCGACAACCTGCCCGCCGACGCGGTGTGGGCGGGCTTTGGCATCGGCCGCATGCAAATGCCGATGGCGGCGCAAGCGGTGCTGCTGGGCGGCAACGTGCGGGTCGGCCTGGAAGACAACCTGTGGCTGGACAAAGGCGTGCTCGCCACCAACGGCCAGTTGGTGGAGCGCGCCAGTGAAATCCTCAGCCGCCTGGGTGCACGGGTCATGACCCCGGCCGAGGGCCGAATCAAGATGGGTTTGACCAAGCGCGGTTGATCGCAGCCACCACTTTTTTAGGAATTTGCCATGAGCTTTATCACCGAAATCAAAACCTTCGCCGCCCTCGGCAGCGGTGTCATCGGCAGCGGCTGGGTGTCCCGCGCCTTGGCCCATGGCCTGGATGTGGTCGCCTGGGACCCGGCGCCCGGTGCCGAAGCCGCACTGCGCAAACGCGTCGCCAACGCCTGGGGCGCCTTGGAAAAACAAGGCCTGGCGCCGGGTGCGTCCCAGGACCGCCTGCGCTTTGTCGCCACCATTGAAGAGTGCGTGAAAGACGCCGACTTCATCCAGGAAAGCGCCCCGGAACGCCTGGAACTGAAACTCGACCTGCACAGCAAGATCAGCGCTGCGGCCAAACCGAATGCGTTGATTGGCTCGAGCACGTCCGGTCTGTTGCCGAGCGAGTTCTACGAGGGTTCGACCCACCCTGAGCGCTGCGTGGTCGGCCACCCGTTCAACCCGGTTTACCTGCTGCCGCTGGTGGAAGTGGTCGGCGGCAAGAACACCGCGCCGCAAGCCGTTCAGGCCGCGATCAAGGTGTATGAATCCCTCGGCATGCGCCCCCTGCACGTGCGCAAGGAGGTCCCAGGCTTTATCGCCGACCGCCTGCTCGAAGCGCTGTGGCGTGAGGCCTTGCACCTGGTCAATGACGGCGTGGCCACCACCGGTGAAATCGACGACGCGATCCGCTTTGGCGCGGGCTTGCGCTGGTCGTTCATGGGCACCTTCCTGACCTACACCCTGGCAGGCGGCGACGCCGGCATGCGTCACTTCATGGCGCAGTTCGGCCCGGCGCTGCAATTGCCGTGGACCTACCTGCCAGCGCCAGAGCTGACCGACAAGCTGATCGACGATGTGGTCGACGGCACCAGCGATCAACTGGGCAAACACAGCATTTCGGCACTGGAGCGCTATCGTGATGATTGCCTGCTGGCGGTGCTGGAAGCGGTGAAAACCACCAAGGCCAAGCACGGCATGACGTTCGCCGAATAACGGAACCCCTGACATGCCCGCACTCACCACCTACACCACCCAGGTCCACCCCGACTGGGTGGACTACAACGGCCACCTGCGCGACGCGTTCTACCTGCTGATCTTCAGCTACGCCACCGACGCGCTGATGGACACCCTGGGCCTGGACAGTGAAAACCGCGAAGCCAGCGGCCATTCGCTGTTCACCCTGGAGCTGCACCTCAACTACCTGCACGAAGTGAAACTGGGTGCCGACGTGGAGGTGCATACCCAACTGATCGCCTTTGATGCCAAGCGCCTGCACCTCTATCACAGCCTGCATTTAGTGGGCGATGAAAAGGAGCTGGCGGGCAACGAGCAGATGCTGCTGCACGTTGATCTGGCCGGTCCGAATTCGGCGCCGTTCACCGAGGCCACGCTGGGAAAACTTACGGCTATCAGTGCGCAGCAGGCTGACCTGCCGCGCCCTGCCTTGCTTGGCCGAGTGATTGGACTGCCCCCTAAAAAACAATAAGGAGCCACCATGCAAACCGCCGCCGCTGTCGCCGATTTCCGTACCTACCCGAAGATCTGCGACATCGCGGACGTGCGGGTGCTGGACGATCAAATCCTCGTGCATTGGGCCGATGGGCGGGTCAGCCCGTTTCATCATCAATGGCTGCGGGACAACTGCCCCTGTGCAGAATGCGTGTACAGCGTGACCCGTGAACAAGTGCTGGAGATTGTCGACGTGGACGCCAATCTCAGGGCTGCCTCGGCCCGTCTTGATCAAGGCAATCTGTGGGTGGAATGGAGCGGCGGCCACCGCAGCCAGTACGATCCCGGCTGGTTGCGGGCTCATGCCTATGACGACGAATCCCGCGCCGAACGCCGTGCGGCAAAGCCCCAATCGCAGCTGTGGGACCGTCACTTCCAACTGCCGGTGTTCGACTACTCGGCGGTCATGGAAGACCCGAACGCGCTGCTGCAATGGTTGCTGGCGCTGCGCGATTCAGGCCTGACGCAAATCCGAGGCGTCCCAATCGAGCCCGGCTCGCTGGCGCTGATCGCCAAGCGCATTGCCTTCATCCGCGAGAGCAACTTCGGTGTGCTGTTCAATGTGCAATCCAAGGCCGATGCCGATAGCAATGCCTACACCGCTTTCAACCTGCCCTTGCACACCGATCTGCCCACGCGGGAGCTGCAACCGGGCCTGCAATTCCTGCATTGCCTGGTGAACGATGCCAGCGGTGGCGAGAGCATTTTTGTCGACGGGTTTGCCATCGCCAACGCTCTGCGCACGGAAGAGCCCGAAGCGTTCCGGGCACTGTGTGAGATCCCGGTGGAGTTTCGCAACAAGGACCGGCACAGCGACTATCGCCGCCTGGCGCCGATCATTGCGCTGGATGCGCTGGGGGATGTGGCGGAGATTCGCATGGCCAACTTTTTGCGTGGGCCGTTTGAGGCCAGCGTTACCCAGATGCCGTTGCTGTATCGCGCGTATCGAGGTTTTATCGCCATGACGCGGGAGGATCGCTTTCGTCTGGTCAAGCGCTTGAATCCGGGGGAGTTGTGGTGCTTCGACAACCGCCGCACCTTGCATGCGCGTCATGCTTTTGACCCGGCTTCCGGGGCGCGGCATTTTCAAGGATGTTATATCGATAGGGATGAGTTGCTCTCGCGCATTTTGGTGTTGCAACGGTAGACCGTGGCGCGCCCTTCGCGAGCAAGCCCGCTCCCACAAAAAAAGCCCCGATCCAGCCGTGACTGGATCGGGGCAGAGTGCCTTGTGTGAGCGTGACATCCTGAGGGTGACCAAACCTTCAAGCTGAGTGCTTGGGTTCAGTGTGCCCATTAATGCGCTCGGTAAATGGCCCGAAAACGACATGCTCGTAGCCATCTGAGGCATTCGTGCAATCTGGCCTTGCCGACCGCTTGGGCGGCTACCAGAATCGAGGTCAAACCCCGTTCCCTTCACCAGGATAAACGTCATGATGCATGCGGATTTGATTGACCAGGATGACCTGCTGGGCCAACTGCGCTCACTGGGTTTTGAAGTGTCCAGCGGCGCCACCGCCGAGCAGGCCTGCGAATGTGCGGTGCGTGGGTTGAGCGAGGCGCGGGCCAAGGCGCTCAAGGGGATGGTTGAACAGATGTACACCGGTAGTGCGACGATATTGCCGGCGGTGCGGCAGGCGATCGATAAGCAGTTGTTGCCGGCGTTGGTGCAGTTCAAACAGAACTCTGGCGCCTGATAAATCGTTGTGGTGAGCGGGCTTGTTGTGGTGAGCCCGCTCACCACAACAGCCCAGCTCACCAAAAGGTCTAGAGCCTTACGCTGGCGAACGTCGATTCGTTTCTGGCCTGACTCAACGCCGACATCGGTCCCGATAACGGTGACAACACCAGCGCCTGCGGAATCGGCATCATCGCCACTTGTTGGGTGGTGTTGGAACCCACACGCTCATCCCGTGGCGGAATGCCGAAGTATTCGCGGTAGCACTTGGAGAAGTGCGGCGTGGAAACAAACCCGCACACCGACGCCACTTCGATGATCGACATCGGCGTTTGCTTGAGCAACTGCCGTGCACGGATCAGGCGCAGCTTGAGGTAGTAACGCGACGGCGAACAATGCAGGTATTTCTGGAACAGGCGCTCCAACTGGCGACGCGACACGGCGACATACACCGCCAGTTCGTCCAGGTCGATCGGCTCTTCCAGGTTGGCTTCCATCAGCGCGACGATTTCCTGCAGCTTCGGCTGGTTGGTGCCGAGCATGTGCTTGAGCGGCACACGCTGGTGATCCTGTTCGTTGCGGATGCGCTCGTACACGAACATCTCGGAGATGGCGGCCGACAGTTCACGGCCGTGGTCGCGGCTGATCAGGTGCAGCATCATGTCCAGTGGCGCGGTGCCGCCGGAACTGGTGAAGCGGTTGCGGTCGAGGGTGAACAGGCGTGTGCTCATGGCCACGCGGGGGAAGGCTTCCTGCATCGAGGCCAGGCATTCCCAGTGCACGCTGCAATCAAACCCATCGAGCAAACCGGCGCAGGCCAGGGCCCAACTGCCGGTGCATACAGCGCCCAAACGGCGCGATTGGCGCGCCTGGCTTTGCAGCCACGACACATGTTCACGGGTCACCGTACGTTGGATACCCACGCCGCCGCACACGATCACGGTGTCCAGGGCTGGGGCTTTGTGCATGGAAGCATCGGGGGTGATTTGCAGACCGTCGCTGGCCCACACCTGGTTTCCGTCGACACTCAAGGTCGTCCAACGATACAGCTCGCGACCGGAGAGCTGGTTGGCCATGCGCAGGGGTTCGACTGCGGAGGCCAGGGAAATCAGCGTGAAATTGTCCAGCAGCAAAAAGCCGATGGATTGAGGCGCACGGTTCTGGGGTTGGGCCCCGGAGTTGAACGACGTCATCGCGGTATCTCCTCACACAAAGCGGGTGATGGCCTCAGGCGAGGCTCTTGTTATTGCGCTCTTCATCCAGCCAGGAGAGAGGCTTTGAATTGATAGAGCAAATGCCATGCCTAAAATTGAATGGCCGTCCAATAACTCCTAAAAACGACCTGATGACGTGTCTAAACAAGCCCGCGCCGCGAGTACGGATATAGCCGGAATCGGCTGTAGGAACGAGTCTGCCCACGGGGCGTGAGCAGAACGGTAGCACTTGTGGGAAGGCGCTTTGCGGGCGTGGGAGAAGTCTGTCACCCCAAGCACGGGTGACCGGTGGTCAGGCGGGAAATCGTTCGGTAGCTACTTATCTGTTTGCGACGCGCTAAAAGGTGGCGCTTTTGGATCCGGGTGTTCACTTTATGCGCATGCAAACCTTTGTGGCGAGGGAGCTTGCTCCCGCTGGGCTGCGTAGCGGCCCCAAAATCTTGGGAGCGCTGCGCACTCCAGCGGGAGCAAGCTCCCTCGCCACAGAAGCCGATCAGATCAGCACTCTACGGCGCTGACCGCCAACCCACCCCGCGATGTCTCTTTGTACTTGTCATGCATGTCCGCCCCGGTATCGCGCATGGTGCGGATCACCCGGTCCAGGGAGATGAAGTGCTGGCCATCACCACGCAGCGCCATCTGCGCGGCGTTGATCGCCTTCACCGCCGCAATCGCATTGCGCTCGATGCACGGCACTTGTACCAGTCCGCCTACGGGGTCGCAGGTGAGACCGAGGTTATGTTCCAGGCCGATTTCAGCGGCGTTGCACAGTTGCTCCGGCGTAGCGCCGAGGATCTCGGCCAAGCCGGCAGCGGCCATGGCGCACGCGGAGCCTACTTCGCCCTGGCAACCGACTTCGGCACCGGAAATCGAGGCGTTCTTCTTGCACAGGATCCCCACCGCCGCCGCACCCAGCAGGTAGTCGACCACATTGGCTTCGGTGACTTCCTCGCTGAACTTCATGAAGTAGTGCAACACCGCCGGGATAATCCCCGCCGCGCCGTTGGTAGGCGCAGTGACCATGCGTCCACCCGCGGCGTTTTCTTCATTGACCGCCAGGGCGAACAGGTTGACCCATTCCATGGCGCTCAAGGTCGAACCGATCACATTCGGCTTGCCCAGTTCCTGCAAGCTGCGGTGCAACTTGGCCGCACGCCGGCGCACGTTCAAACCGCCAGGCAGGATGCCTTCGTGCTTGAGGCCTTGCTCCACGCAATCCTGCATGGCGCGCCAGAGTTTCATCAGGCCACTGCGGATTTCTTCTTCGGAACGCCAGACCTTTTCATTGGCCAGCATCAACTCGGCCACGCGCAGGTTGTGGGTCTTGCACAGCTGCAACAGCTCGACCGCGCTGGAAAAATCGTAAGGCAACTCGGTGCGGTCCATATCGGCCACGCCGCTTTGCGCCTGGGCTTCATCCACTACGAAACCGCCGCCCACTGAATAGTAGGTGTCGCGGTGCAGTTCAGCGCTGTCGCCGTACACCACCAGCGTCATGGCGTTGGGGTGGAACGGCAGGTTTTCGTCGAGCAGACGCATGTCCCGCGCCCAGACGAAGGGCACCGGCAAACGCCCGTCCAGCAGCAAGGTGTCGGTCTCGCGCAGGGTGTGAATGCGCAGGCCGATTTGCGATGGATCGATCGCGTCCGGCCACTCGCCCATCAGCCCCATGATGGTCGCGGTGTCGCTGCCGTGGCCGATGCCGGTGGCGGACAAGGAGCCGTAGAGCTGAACTTCGACGCGCCGTACTTGTTCCAACAGTTCACGTTCACGCAAGCCTTGAACGAACAACGCCGCGGCGCGCATGGGGCCGACGGTGTGAGAACTCGAAGGCCCGATGCCGATCTTGAACAGGTCGAAAACACTGATAGCCATTGCCGTGGAACTCCGCAGGTGAGCAAACCGGGCACCAAGGAGCTGCTACGCTCAAATCGCCCAGATGGCGGCATCATCAAGCTTTTGCTAACCGCCACGGCGTCTCACACCGACGTAACCATGCTCACCAGCGTCGCTTGCGTACGATCACCTGTTTTGGCCGTTTTTAGCGGTGCAGATGGACGAAAACTGCAGTTTCGCCTCTGGAAAAATCTGTAAGCGACGTCACCGACACTGGATACGACCATCCCTGTACTGGATACGACGCCCCCTGTAGGCGTCAGATTTTCACTGGTACATGATCAGTCTCGACTCGTTTGCAAGGCACCGTGCCAGAGCTGTTGTCGCACGCACCAACCGCAACACTTATAAAGCGCGGCGAATGCCGCCAGAAAAAACACAGGAGTCTACCCAGATGAAAGGTTCACCCCAGTTGTTGTTGGCCGCCATGCTGAGTCTGCCAGTCCTGGCACACGCTGCAGAACCGGAACAGTGCAAGACCGTCAACTTCTCCGATGTCGGCTGGACCGACATCACCGTCACCACCGCGACCACCAGCGAAATCCTCAAGGGCCTGGGCTACAAGCCGCGCACCACGATGATTTCGGTACCCGTGACCTACAAGTCACTGGCCGACGGCAAGAACATGGACATCTTCCTCGGCAACTGGATGCCGACCATGGAAAACGACATCAAGCAGTACCGTGATGCCGGCACCGTGGAAACCGTGCGCGCCAACCTGGAGAACGCCAAGTACACCCTGGCCGTCCCGGAAGCGCTGTACAACAAAGGCCTCAAGGACTTCGCCGACATCGCCAAATTCAAGGATGAGCTGGGCGGCAAGATCTACGGCATCGAGCCGGGCAACGACGGCAACCGCACCATCCAGACGCTGATCGACAAAGACGCCTTCGGCCTGAAAACCGCCGGCTTCAAAGTCGTCGAGTCCAGCGAAGCCGGCATGCTCTCCCAGGTCGAACGCGCCTCCAAGCGCGACCAGGCCATCGTGTTCCTCGGCTGGGAACCGCACCCGATGAACACCCGCTTCAAGATGAAGTACCTGACCGGCGGTGACGACTCGTTCGGCCCCAACTACGGCCAGGCCACCATCTACACCAACACCCGCAAGGGTTATACCCAGGAATGCAGCAACGTCGGCCAGTTGCTGAAAAACCTGGTGTTCACCTTGGACATGGAAAGCACCCTGATGGGTAAAGTCCTGGACGACAAACAAAAGCCTGACGCCGCCGCCAAGGCCTGGCTGAAAGCCAACCCGCAAGCCCTCGACACCTGGCTCGCCGGTGTCACCACCGTAGATGGCAAACCAGGACTCGACGCCGTTAAAGCCTACCTCGCCAAGTAATGTTGTCCCCGGGGCGGTGCGCTGCCCCGGGATGTTTTCCCTCTTCGCATGTGGACATTCACTACCATGCTGACTGAACAGAAAATCCCACTAGGCCAGTACATCGCTGCCTTCGTCGAATGGTTGACCCAACACGGCGCCAACTACTTCGACGCAATCGCATCGACACTGGAAACGATGATCCACGGCGTGACGTTCGCGCTGACCTGGTTCAATCCGCTGGCATTGATCGGTCTGATTGCGCTGCTGGCTCACTTTATCCAACGTAAATGGGGACTGACTGTTTTTGTCATCGCCTCCTTCCTGCTGATCCTCAACCTGGGGTACTGGCAGGAAACCATGGAGACCCTGGCGCAAGTGCTGTTCGCCACCCTGGTCTGCGTGGTCATCGGTGTGCCGCTGGGCATTGTTGCCGCGCACAAACCGTTGTTCTACACCATGATGCGGCCGGTGCTCGATCTGATGCAGACCGTACCGACCTTCGTCTACCTCATCCCTACCCTGACCCTCTTCGGGCTGGGTGTGGTGCCTGGACTGATTTCCACGGTGGTGTTCGCGATTGCCGCGCCGATCCGCCTGACCTACCTGGGTATCCGCGATGTACCGCAAGAGTTGATGGACGCCGGCAAGGCCTTTGGCTGCTCGCGCCGTCAGTTGCTCTCGCGCATTGAACTGCCCCACGCCATGCCGAGCATCGCTGCCGGCATTACCCAATGCATCATGCTGTCGTTGTCGATGGTGGTGATCGCGGCCCTGGTGGGCGCCGACGGCCTCGGCAAACCCGTGGTCAACGCACTCAACACCGCCGACATCGCCCTGGGCTTTGAAGCCGGTCTGGCGATCGTATTGCTGGCCATCATGCTCGACCGCATCTGCAAACAACCCGACGCTAAAGTAGGGGGTGATGCATGAGCATTATCCGATTCGACAATGTCGACGTGATCTTTTCCAAAGACCCACGCGAGGCGCTCAAGCTGCTGGACCAGGGCATGAGCCGTAACGAAATCCTGAAAAAGACCGGGCAGATCGTCGGCGTTGAAAAAGCCAGCCTGGATGTCGAGAAAGGCGAGATCTGCGTGCTGATGGGCCTGTCGGGCTCCGGCAAATCCAGCTTGTTGCGCTGCATCAACGGCCTCAACACCGTGAGCCGTGGCCAACTGTTCGTGGAGCATGAAGGTCGCCAGATCGACATCGCCTCCTGCACACCCGCCGAGCTGAAAATGATGCGCACCAAACGCATCGCCATGGTGTTCCAGAAGTTCGCCCTGATGCCTTGGCTGACGGTGCGCGAAAACATCAGCTTTGGCCTGGAAATGCAGGGCCGGCCGGAGAAAGACCGACGCAAGCTGGTGGATGAAAAACTTGAGCTGGTAGGCCTGACCCAATGGCGCAACAAGAAGCCGGACGAACTCTCCGGCGGCATGCAGCAGCGCGTCGGCCTGGCCCGCGCGTTGGCGATGGACGCCGACATCCTGCTGATGGACGAACCCTTCTCCGCCCTCGACCCGCTGATCCGCCAAGGCCTGCAGGATGAGTTGCTGGAACTGCAACGCAAGCTGAGCAAGACCATCGTGTTCGTGAGCCACGACCTCGACGAGGCGCTCAAACTGGGCAGCCGCATCGCGATCATGAAAGACGGCAAGATCATCCAGTACAGCGTGCCGGAAGAGATCGTGCTGAACCCGGCGGACGACTATGTGCGTACCTTCGTCGCGCATACCAACCCGCTGAACGTACTGTGCGGCCGCAGCCTGATGCGCACGCTGGACAACTGCAAGCGCGTCAACGGTTCAGTGTGCCTGGACCCGGGCGGCGACTCGTGGCTGGACCTGGCCGAAGGCAATACCATCAAGGGTGCCCGCCAGAATGGCGCGGTGATGAACCTGCAGAACTGGGCGCCGGGGCAAGCGGTGGAAGGCCTGGGCCGAGTGCCGACGCTGGTGGATTCAAATATCGGCATGCGCGACGCGTTGCAGATTCGTTATCACACCGGGAACAAGCTGGTGTTGCATGACAACAACCAGGTGGTGGGGATTCTCGGGGACAGCGAGTTGTACCACGCCCTGCTGGGCAAAAACCTGGGGTAATCCCCCAGGTACAAAAACGCCGCGAGGATCGCGGCGTTTTGTTTTACAGGTGGATGATCAACCTTCAGCTATAGACACGGCCAAGGAGCTGTCGATGGCTTTCAAACTGATCGAGCACGTCCCGGGTGATCTGTTCCTGGGCGAAGCCCATCAGGTCGTATTCCTGAGGTCCGTTGTGCAGGTAGACCTCGGCGCGGTAGTAACGCGTGCGCTCTTCCTCGGGCAGGTCGCTCGGTGCCGACGAGTAAGCATCCAGGCTCACTTCGTAGACAAACGGGTTGCCCTCTTCCATCTCGATGCGCACACCGATGCAGCGCTTGGATTTACCCAACAGCGTCTGCACCTCCAGCCCCTGTTCACGCAAGGCCGTGGCCGCTTCTTCCAACGCCGGCGTGACGTGCTTGTCCATGAAGCGTTGCACGGTGCCTTGGCTCGGTTGCAGGTCCAGCGCGGTCAAACGCTCGCTGAAACCACGGCGGCCACGCTCGGCCAGTTGCGCCTGCTCCTGTTCGATAGCCACGTCCTGGCGCATCGCCTTGTGCAAGCCGAACATAAAGAAGATCAACACCACCGAGAACGGCAGCCCCGCCAGCACCACCATGGTCTGCATGGCTTCGAAGTTGCCGGCGAACAGCAGGCCGATGGTCACCAGGGTGATCACCGCCGACCAGAAGATCCGCAGCCAGTGCGGCGCATCTTCATCCACGTTGCCGCCTTTGCACGACAGGTTGGCCATCATCACCGCGCCGGAATCCGCCGGGGTCAGGAACAGCACGAAGCCCACGAAGATCGATACACCGATGACGACTTTCGACGCCGGGTAATGCTCAAGCAACTGGTAGATCGCCATGGACGGCTGTTCCAGTGCGGTCTTGCCCAACTCCACCGCGCCGTGGTTCAGCACCAGGTCCAAGGCCGAGTTCCCGAAGATCGACAGCCACGCCAGGGTAAAGCCCAGCGGGATCAGCAGCACGCCAGCCACCAGTTCACGCACCGTGCGACCACGGGAAATACGCGCGATGAACATGCCCACGAATGGCGCCCAGGAAATCCACCAGGCCCAGTAGAACAGGGTCCACAGGCCCATCCAGCGCTCGGTCTTGTCGGCGTCGCCTTCGTACACATAGAGGTCGAAGGTTTTCAGGATGATGCCGTTGAGGTAGTCACCGGTGTTCTGCACCAAGCCGTTGAGCAAGTGCAAGGTCGGGCCAAACAACAGCACGAAGATCAGCAGGCCGCTGAACAACACGATGTTGAGGTTGGACAGGCGGCGAATGCCGTTCTCCACGCCGGACACGGCGGCGATGGTCGCCACGGTGCTCATCACGATGATCACGATCAGCAGGTTGGTGTTGCTGTGCTCCATGCCGAACAGGTTTTCCAACCCGGACGACACCTGCATCGAACCAATCCCCAGGTTCGTCACCAGGCCCAACAGGGTCACGAACATGCCGAAACCGTCCACCGCGTGGCCGGCCGCGCCTTTCACCCAACGCTCGCCCACCAGCGGGTACAGCGCCGAACGCAGGGCCAGCGGCTGGTTATGACGGTACGCGAAGTACGCCACGGCCAGGCCGACCAGGGCGTAGATCGCCCAGCCGTGCAGGCCCCAGTGCAGGAAGGTCAATTGCAGCGCCTGGCGTGCGGCACCATTGCTGGCTGCAGCGCCTTCGGGCGGGTTGAAGTAGTGGTCCAAAGGCTCGGAAGCACCAAAGTACAACAGCGAAATGCCGATGCCCGACGAGAACAACATGCCGGCCCAGGCGCCGTAGCTGAAGTCCGGGGTGTCGTCCTTGCTGCCCAGTTTCAATTTTCCGTAGGAGGAAAACGCCAGGCCCACCACAAACACCAGGTAGGAGGCGATGACCACCATGTAGTACCAGCCGAAGCTTTTCGACAGCCACGCCTGGGCGACACCGAGCATGCGCCCGGCCTCCTGCGGGGCGATGATCAGGATGGCAGTCAACAACAGAATCAACGCGGTGGAGGTGTAGAACACCCAACCGTTGACCCGCACCTTTTCTGGCGGGGTCTTTATAAGAGAGGCAGAACTCATGGCGCAGATGCTCCGGGCAGTGCGAGAGAGAAACACAAGGCAACGGTTATCCCGGGACATCGATTTTTCGGCAGTCGACGGACGGGTGTTATAAAGACACCCCTTAAATCCCTGCACCCCATGAGCGCAGTGCCCAGGGACGTTTCAGGGGTTTAACCAGGTGCCAGATGTCGCGCCCACAAGTAGGAAATACCTGTAGGACGCGACCATTTGTCGCAGATCTTATTCTTTGTTGATTGAACGTTCAATCAAAACAAAATAGACTGGCCCTCAAGCCGACGGACGTTGATCGCCCATCGGCAGGCCTAAGGAGAGGTGCTACATGCCCAAGGTCGGTATGCAACCCATACGCCGCCAGCAGTTGATCGAAGCCACGTTGACGGCCATCGATCAGGTCGGAATGGGAGATGCCAGCATTGCGCTGATCGCCCGTTTGGCCGGCGTTTCGAACGGCATCATCAGTCACTACTTTCAGGACAAGAACGGCCTGATCGCCGCGACGATGCGGTACTTGATGAATGCGCTGATCGAGAACGTCCACGAACGCAGGCGTGCCCTGAAGGATGACAGCCCACGGGCGCACCTGCAGGTGATCATCGAAGGCAACTTCGACGCCAGCCAGGTCAACGGCCCGGCAATGAAAACCTGGCTGGCCTTCTGGGCCACCAGCATGCATCACCCGTCATTGCACAGGTTGCAGCGGATCAACGATCAACGTCTGTATTCCAACCTGTGCTGCCAGTTTCGCCGAGTGCTGCCGCTGCCGCGCGCGCGCAAAGCAGCCCGTGGCCTGGCGGCCCTGATCGACGGTTTGTGGTTGCGCGGCGCCCTGTCGGGAGACGCTTTCGACACGGAGCAGGCGCAACGGATCGCTTACGAATACATGGATTTCCAATTGGCCAAGCAGGTGAGTTAGAGCACACATAACCGCTCAACCCCTGAACTGCTGTCGCTCAGTGTTGCCACACCCTTATGGCCCACTGTTCGGCGGTTAACGCCAACCACTTATGCACTTGCGAGGACTTTATGGCCCGTTTCGACCTGCAAAAACTCTACATTGACGGCGGCTACAGCGACGCTGGCAGCGATGCCACCTTCGAAGCCATCAACCCGGCTAACGGTGAAGTTCTCGCCCAAGTGCAACGCGCGACTAAAGAAGACGTTGAACGTGCCGTGGTCAGCGCCGAAAAAGGCCAGAAGATCTGGGCCGCCATGACCGCCATGGAGCGTTCGCGCATCCTGCGTCGTGCCGTCGACATCCTGCGCGAGCGCAACGACGAACTGGCCGCCCTGGAAACCCTGGACACCGGTAAATCCTTCTCCGAAACCAAGTATGTCGACATCGTTACCGGCGCTGACGTGCTGGAATACTACGCAGGCCTGGTGCCGGCCATCGAAGGCGAGCAGATCCCACTGCGCGACACTTCGTTCGTCTACACCCGCCGCGAGCCGCTGGGCGTGGTCGCCGGTATCGGCGCGTGGAACTACCCGATCCAGATCGCCCTGTGGAAATCCGCACCGGCCCTGGCCGCCGGTAACGCGATGATCTTCAAGCCAAGCGAAGTCACCTCGCTGACCACCCTGAAACTGGCCGAGATCTACACCGAAGCTGGCGTTCCGGCGGGCGTGTTCAACGTACTGACTGGCAGCGGCCGTGAAGTCGGCACCTGGCTGACCGAGCACCCGCGCATCGAGAAAGTCTCGTTCACCGGCGGCACCGACACCGGCAAGAAAGTCATGGCCAGCGCTTCCAGCTCTTCGCTCAAAGACGTGACCATGGAACTGGGCGGCAAGTCCCCACTGATCATCTTCGACGACGCCGACCTCGACCGCGCCGCCGACACCGCGATGATGGCCAACTTCTACAGCTCCGGCCAGGTCTGCACCAACGGCACTCGCGTGTTCGTGCCCAAGCACCTGCAAGCCGCGTTCGAAGCCAAGATCGTTGAGCGTGTCGCGCGCATTCGCGTCGGTAACCCGGAAGACGAAAACACCAACTTCGGTCCGCTGGTCAGCTTTGCCCACATGGAAAGCGTGCTGGGCTACATCGCCAAGGGCAAAGAGCAAGGCGCCCGTCTGCTGTGCGGCGGCGACCGTCTGACCGACGGTGACTTCGCCAAAGGCGCCTTCGTGGCCCCGACCGTGTTCACCGACTGCACCGACGACATGGTCATCGTGCGTGAAGAAATCTTCGGCCCAGTGATGAGCATCCTCACCTACGAAACCGAAGAAGAAGTGATCCGCCGCGCCAACGACACCGACTTCGGTCTGGCCGCAGGCCTGGTGACCAAGGACCTGAACCGCGCCCACCGCGTGATTCATCAGCTGGAAGCGGGTATCTGCTGGATCAACGCCTGGGGCGAATCCGACGCGAAGATGCCGGTCGGTGGCTACAAGCAATCCGGTGTGGGCCGTGAGAACGGCATCAGCTCGCTGAACAACTTCACCCGCATCAAATCGGTACAGGTTGAGCTGGGCGACTACGCCTCGGTGTTCTAACCCACAGGAGCCCTGGGGTGCGCCTTTGTGGCGAGGGAGCTTGCTCCCGCTGGGCTGCGAAGCAGCCCCACCCCAGGCACCGCAGTTCTTCAGACCGAACTCGTTCGCTGGTTTTGCGACTGCTGCGCAGTCGAGCGGGAGCAAGCTCCCTCGCCACAAAAGCAGCTTGAACCACACATATGAGGGTGCATCCAATGTCCCAAGAATACGATTACATCATTGTGGGTGCCGGCTCCGCCGGTAACACCCTGGCGACCCGTCTGACCGAAGACGAAGGCGTCACCGTCCTGCTGCTGGAAGCCGGTGGCCCGGACTACCGTTTCGACTTCCGCACGCAAATGCCAGCCGCCCTGGCCTTCCCACTGCAAGGCCGCCGCTACAACTGGGCCTACGAGACCGATCCAGAGCCACACATGGACGGCCGTCGCATGGAGTGCGGTCGCGGCAAGGGCCTGGGTGGTTCTTCGCTGATCAACGGCATGTGCTACATCCGTGGCAACGCCATGGACTACGACAACTGGGCGAAATTGCCAGGCCTGGAAAACTGGACCTACCTGGACTGCCTGCCGTATTTCCGCAAGGCCGAAACCCGCGACATCGGCCCGAACGACTGGCACGGTGGCGATGGCCCGGTCAGCGTGACCACGCCAAAAGCCGGCAACAACCCACTGTTCCACGCCATGGTTGAAGCTGGCGTACAGGCCGGTTACCCGCGCACGGTTGACTTGAACGGCTACCAGCAGGAAGGCTTCGGCCCGATGGACCGTACCGTCACGCCTAAAGGCCGTCGCGCCAGCACCGCGCGTGGTTACCTGGACACCGCCAAGAAACGTTCGACCCTGACCATCGTCACCCACGCCCTGACCGACAAAGTCTTGTTCGAAGGCAAGCGTGCCGTGGGCGTGCGTTACCTGATCGGCGCCGCCGAAGAGCGCGTTGAAGCCCGCGCCCGTAAAGAAGTGCTGGTGTGCAGCGGTGCAATCGCGTCGCCGCAACTGCTGCAACGCTCCGGCGTGGGCCCGGCCAAACTGCTGGAAAGCCTGGACATCCCGGTGGTCCACGACCTGCCCGGCGTCGGCGAAAACCTGCAGGATCACCTTGAGCTGTACCTGCAATATGCGTGCACTCAGCCCGTGTCGCTGTACCCGTCGCTGCTCTGGTACAACCAGCCGGCCATTGGTGCCGAATGGCTGTTCAACGGCACCGGTATCGGCGCCAGCAACCAGTTCGAAGCGGGCGGTTTCATCCGTACCCGTGAAGAATTCGAGTGGCCGAACATCCAGTACCACTTCCTGCCGGTGGCGATTAACTACAACGGCAGCAACGGTGTGAAAGAGCACGGTTTCCAGGCGCACATGGGTTCCATGCGTTCGCCGAGCCGTGGTCGCATCCAGCTGAAGTCGAAGAACCCACGGGACTACCCGAGCATCCTCTTCAACTACATGGCCACCGAACAGGACTGGCAGGAATTTCGCGATGGCATCCGCCTGACCCGTGAAATCATGCAGCAGCCGGCTCTCGACCAATACCGTGGCCGCGAGATCAGCCCCGGCATTGACGTGCAAACCGATGAGCAGCTCGACACGTTCATCCGTGAGCACGCCGAGACTGCGTTCCACCCGTCCTGCTCGTGCAAGATGGGCACCGACGAGATGGCCGTAGTGGACGGCGAAGGACGCGTGCATGGCATGCAGGGTCTGCGCGTTGTGGATGCGTCGATCATGCCGATCATCACCACCGGCAACCTGAACGCGCCGACGATCATGATCGCCGAGAAAATCGCCGACAAGATCCGTGGCCGCCAGCCGCTGCCGCGCAGCACCGCCGACTACTACGTCGCGGGCGATGCGCCGGTGCGTGGCAAGCCGATGCGTGAAGTGGGTCCGACTGCGCAGTAACTGATACACCGCGTCGCGCCCTTCGCGAGCAAGCCCGCTCCCACATTTTGACCGCATTCCTATGTTGGAACTCGGTCAAATGTGGGAGCGGGCTTGCTCGCGAAGAGGCCCGAACAGTCACTGCAAAACCCCTCCTTGATCAGCTACTCTGTTTGCCTGCCCGCGACGAGCCGCCCACAAGGAAGGCCCCATGTTCGACCACCACGCCACACTCAAAAAACACTTCAGTGCCCTGCGCACCACCGCCGAATTCTTCTCGCTGCGCTACGTACGCGAATCCGGCCAATATCTGTCTGTACGCAAGAACGTCGCCGAACCACCGCACCTGAACCACGACGAAGGCGCCATGCTCACCGTGCGTCTCAACGGTGTGGAGGCCTACGCGGCAACCAACGATATTTCCCTGCCCGGCCTGCAAGCCGCCCTTGAGCGGGCCGAACAGCAAGCCCGGTTGATCAAGCCCCACGCCCTGCTCGACCTGCGCGAACAGCATGTCTCCAGTGATGTGGCGGACTATTTGTCCCCTGAGCTCAACCAGCCCTTCCCGTCCTTGAGCGACTGCTACCAACTGCTGGGCGATGAGTCTGCCGCCGTGCCGAAGGATGAGCGCCTGGTGAGCTGGGAAGTCAGCCTCGGCCTGACCCACGTCGAGCAGATCTACCTCAACAACGCCGGCGCCGAACTGCGCCAGGCCCAGCGCTTCGTGTTCCCCGGCGTCAACGTGACCGCCTACGACGGCAACGATAGCCAGAGCCGTACCCTGGGCGGCAGCAACTTCGGCCAGCAAGGCGGCTTTGATGTGATCAGCCGCTTCGGCCTGGTCGGCGCCGCGCCACGCATTGCCGACGAAGCCCTGCAACTGCTGCTCGCGCCCAACACGCCCAACGGCCCGCGCGACCTGTTGCTGATGCCTGATCAGATGATCCTGCAGATCCACGAATCCATCGGCCACCCGCTGGAGCTGGACCGCATCCTGGGTGACGAGCGCAATTACGCCGGCACCAGTTTTGTGAAGGCCAGCGACTTCGGCCATCTGCACTATGGCTCCAAGTTGCTCAACGTGACGTTCGACCCGGACATCCCAGAGCAACTCGCCAGCTACAGTCATGACGACGACGGCACGCCCGCCAGCAAGCAGTTCCTGATCCGCGAAGGGCTGTTGCTCAAGCCGCTAGGCGGTGCGCTGTCGCAGTTCCGTTCGGGTATGAGCGGCGTAGCCAACAGCCGGGCCAGCAGTTGGAACCGTGCGCCCATCGACCGCATGGCCAACCTGAACATTGAGGCGGGCGACAAGAGCCTGGCGCAACTGATCGGCGGTATCGAAAACGGTGTGCTGATGTCGACCAACCGTTCATGGTCCATCGACGATGCGCGCAACAAATTCCAGTTCGGCTGCGAATGGGGCCAATTGATCGAGAACGGCGAGCTGAAAGGCGTCGTTAAGAACCCCAACTACCGCGCCATTTCTGCCAACTTCTGGCGCAACCTCAGCGCAGTCGGCGACGCCAGCACCTTCAAGGTGTTGGGCACGCCGAACTGCGGCAAAGGCGAACCCAACCAGGTGATCCGCGTCGGCCATGCGTCGCCGGCCTGCGTATTCAGTGATGTCGACGTATTTGGGGGAGACGCCTGATGAACAACTTCAAGGCATTGGTGGACTGGCTCAAGCACGCCATCACCGACAACGAACAATTCCACCTGGGCTATGCGGATGAAGCGTCCGAATTCGTGCGTTTCAATCACGCCAAGGTGCGCCAGGCCGGCCAGGTCCAACAAGCCAGCCTCAACCTGAAACTGATCAACGACGGCCGCCATGCTGACCTGGGCATCACCCTGGCCGGCGAGCCCGAGCTGGACCGCCAGCGTTTGGCCGATGGCCTGCAACAGCTGCGTGAAACCCTGCCGCTGCTGCCTCAGGATCCGTACCTGCTGCTGAACCACAATGCCTGGCAAAGCAGCAACGAACAAACCCGCCCGCTGCCGGAACTGGCCCAGGTACTGGAAGACATCAGCCAGGCCGCCCACGGCGTCGACCTGGTCGGCTTTTATGCGGCCGGCCCCATCAGCCGGGGCTTTGCCAGCTCGTCGGGCGCCTTCGGCTGGCACCAGGCCAATAGCTTCAACTTCGATTTCAGCCTGTTTCACGCCAATGGCGAAGCGGTGAAGGCCAGCTACGCCGGGCACACCTGGGACAGCGCCGAGTTTGCCGCGCGCTTCCAGCAGGCCCGCGAACAGCTGGAGTTCCTCGGCCGGCCACTGCACACACTGGCGCCTGGGCAATACCGCGCCTACCTCGCCCCGGCGGCGATTGAAGAGATCATCAGCATCATCACTTGGGGTGGTTTTTCAGCCCAGGCCATCGCCAGCAAGGGCAGTTCGCTGCAAAAGCTCTACGCCGGCGAACAGTCCCTGAGCCCGCTGGTGACATTGACAGAACAAATCAGCGGTTCCCTGAGCCAGGCGTTTTCCACCGAAGGTTACCCGCGCGGCGACGTCACGCTGATCAAGGCGGGAAGCGCCGAGGGCCAATTGATCAACTCGCGCAGCGCCGCCGAATATGGCTTAAGCACCAATGGCGCAAGCAGCGATGAATCGCCCAGCGCCTTGCAGATGGCCGCCGGCAGCCTGGCCCAGGCCGATATCCTCAAGCAGCTGGGCACCGGGTTGTATATCAGCAACCTGTGGTACCTGAACTATTCGGACCTGCCGGCGGCCCGCCTGACCGGCATGACGCGCTTCGCCACCTTCTGGGTGGAAGACGGCGAGATCAAGGCACCGGTCAGCACCATGCGCTTTGATGACAGTGTCTACAGCCTGCTCGGTTCGCAGCTCGAAGCCCTGACCGCTGATCGGGAGTTGCTGCTTTCTGCCAGCACTTACAGTCAGCGCAATACCGCCTCGAATCTGCTGCCAGGAGCGTTGGTAAAACGCCTGACGCTTACTCTGTAAGCGTCTTACGCCTGTAGGCAGAGGCATTCCTACAGGCGTTTCTCCTCCACCGTAGGACACCTTCCTTTCCTCCAGAATCCTCGTTATAAGGGTTAATGGCATCCCGCCACCCCCACCCACGAGAGCACGACCTTGCCCGGGAAGGGCAAGCTGGAGCGTTGACATGAACCATGGAAGTTTTGTCATTGAGAAGCTGTTCAAGCACTACAACGTTCATGTTGAGCAGCTAGGAAACGATTCTGGAAAGAAGACCGTCTTGATGGTCAATGGCGCGCTGTCCACCACGCGCTCCTTCGCCCGCACCAGCAAATGCCTGGCCGAGCATTTCAATGTGTTGTTGTTCGATCTGCCGTTCTCCGGCTACTCCCGCGAACACAACACTGAGCTGGACCTGGTGACCAAGGACGACGAAGTGCAGATGCTGCGCGCCCTGGTCGAGCGCTTCCAGGTCAACCATCTGGTGTCGGCCTCCTGGGGCGGCATCTCCACGTTGCTGACCCTGGCGCACAACCCACCCTCCATCGAAAGCTCGGTGGTGATGGCCCTGGCGCCCAACCTCAACCAGGCCATGCTCGACTATGTGGAACGTGTACGTGTATTGATCGAGGCCGATGACAAGTCCGCCGTCGGCCACTTGCTCAATGAAACCGTGGGCCAATATTTGTCGCCCCGGCTCAAGCGCAACAACCACCGTCACCTGTCGACCATGGCTACCACCGAATACCGCCAGGCGCGGTTTCATATCCACCAAGTGCTGGCCTTGGGTGACGGCAACTACCTGCCAGCACTGCGTCAGATCGAAACGCCGGTACACTTCCTCAACGGCGCCCTGGACGAATACACCCCCGCCGCCGAGGCCCAGCTGTTCAAGCAATACGTGGGGCGTAGCAGCTTTGCCGTCGCCGAACATACTGGCCACTTGCTCGACCTTGAATCCAACGAAGCCGCCGTGGCGGTGCACCGTGAACTGCTGGATTTCCTGGTGGGAAAACGCGCGACGAATGGCGCATAATCGCCAACACATAGCCTGCTAACCAAAAGGGTTTCCATGCCGAACCGCGTCCCGCTCGATGCCAAGACCGCCCGCTGGCTCCCCTGGGTGGTCGCGATTGCCTTCTTCATGCAGTCGCTCGACGGGACGATCCTCAACACGGCATTGCCTGCCATGGCCCGGGACCTCGCGGAAAACCCGCTGCGCATGCAAGGGGTGGTGATCGCCTACATGCTCACCGTCGCCTTGCTGATCCCGGCGTCGGGCTGGATCGCCGACCGCTTCGGCACCAAGAAAATCTTCTTTGGCGCAATCATGCTGTTCAGCATTGGCTCGCTGCTGTGCGCCCTGTCCAGCAGCTTGACCATGCTGGTGGGCGCACGGGTGATCCAAGGCCTGGGCGGTGCATTGATGCTGCCCGTCGGGCGACTGGTGGTGCTGCGCGCCTACCCGCGCTCCGAACTGGTGCGCATCATGGGTTTCATCACCATTCCCGGTTTGCTCGGCCCATTGCTCGGCCCGACCATGGGCGGCTGGATGGTGCAATACCTGACCTGGCACTGGATCTTCCTGATCAATCTGCCGGTGGGCATGATTGGCTGCTACGCCGTGTGGAAATTCATCCCCGACCTGCGCGGCAGCGAGCGCACGCGCTTCGATGGGATCGGCTTCCTGCTGTTTGGCGCCGCGATGGTGTTGATCACCATCGCCATGGAAGGCCTGGGCGAACTGCACTTGCCGCACTTGCGGGTGATGTTGCTGCTGTTCGGCGGCCTCGCGTGCCTGGCGGCGTATTGGCTGCGGGCCGGGCATATCGATAATCCGCTGTTCTCACCGGTGCTGTTCAAGACCCGCACCTTTGCCGTGGGCATCCTCGGCAACCTGTTCGCGCGGCTGGGCAGCGGCGCCCTGCCGTTCCTGGTGCCGTTGCTGTTACAGGTGGCGCTGGGGTACTCACCGTCAGAAGCCGGCATGAGCATGTTGCCCCTGGCGGCGGCGGCGATGTTTGCCAAGTCCGTGGCGCGCCCGCTGATCGAACGCCTGGGCTACCGCATCGTGCTCACCGGCAACACCCTGGCCCTGGGCATCATGCTGGCGAGCATGGGCCTGGTCACGGAACACACGCCCTACCCGCTGCTGCTGGGAATGCTGGCGGTGTTGGGGGCGATCAACTCGCTGCAATTTACCGCGATGAACACCGTCACCCTGATCGACCTCGATGACGCCCAAGCCAGCAGCGGCAACAGTCTGCTGTCGGTGGTGGCGCAATTGTCGTTGAGCCTCGGGGTCGCCTGCGCCGGCGCGCTGCTCGGCGGGTTTACTGCCGAAACCGGCAACGACGGCGTCAGCACGGTACTCGGCGCATTCCAGCTGACCTTCCTCACGGTGGGCATCATGGCGATGCTGGCGGCCGCGATCTTCCTGCAACTGTCGCCAAAAGACGGCAAGCGTGCCGCCAGCCCCGAGCAGCATATCGAGCATTAACAGGCTTCTCGTCTAGAACTTGCGGGGAAATTCCCACAGGGCTGGTACACTGCGCGACATTTTGTTTTGCAGAGCCAGTCCCGTGACTACCATCGCCACCGCTTTTAATACTTTGCCCCTGTCCGCCGCCATGCTGGCTAACCTCGACTCGCTGGGTTATGTCGAGATGACGCAGATCCAGGCGCAAAGCTTGCCGGTGATCCTCAAGGGGCTGGACCTGATTGCCCAGGCCAAGACCGGCAGCGGCAAGACCGCCGCCTTCGGCATCGGCCTGTTGAACCCGATCAACCCGCGCTACTTCGGCTGCCAGGCACTGGTGATGTGCCCGACCCGTGAGCTGGCCGACCAGGTTGCCAAGGAAATCCGCCGCCTGGCCCGTGCCGAAGACAACATCAAGGTGCTGACCCTGTGCGGCGGCGTGTCCCTCGGCCCGCAGATCGCCTCCCTGGAACACGGCGCCCACGTCATCGTCGGCACGCCGGGCCGTATCCAGCAGCACCTGCGCAAAGGTTCGCTGGTCCTCGACGGCCTGAACACGCTGATCCTCGATGAAGCTGACCGCATGCTCGACATGGGCTTCTACGACGCCATCGAAGACATCATCAGCAAGACCCCGCCGCGCCGCCAGACCCTGCTGTTCTCGGCCACCTACCCGGTGAGCATCAAGCAGTTGGCCTCGAAGTTCATGCGTGCGCCGCAGCAAGTGAAGGCCGAAGCCTTCCACTCCGATGACCAGATCGAGCAGCGTTTCTTCGAGATCTCGCCGGAAGAGCGCATGGACGCAGTGACCAAGGTATTGGCGCACTTTCGCCCAGCGTCTTGCGTAGCGTTCTGCTTCACCAAGCAGCAAGTGCAGGAAACCGTGGATCACCTGACGGCCAAGGGCATTTCCGCCGTCGGCCTGCACGGCGACCTGGAACAGCGCGACCGTGACCAGGTGCTGGCCATGTTCGCCAACCGCAGTACCTCAGTGCTGGTCGCTACCGACGTGGCTGCCCGTGGTCTGGACATCGACTCGCTGGACATGGTGATCAACGTCGAACTGGCCCGCGACTCGGAAATCCACATCCACCGCGTCGGCCGTACCGGCCGTGCCGGTGAGACCGGCATCGCCATCAGCCTGGTGGCGCCGTCCGAAGCGCACCGCGCCCAAGCCATCGAGCAACTGCAGAAGTCGCCGCTGAACTGGGACCAACTGGACAACCTCAAGCCGCAAAGCGGTGGTCCGCTGCTGCCACAGATGAGCACCCTGTGTATCGCTGCCGGCCGCAAAGACAAGGTTCGCCCAGGCGACATCCTCGGTGCGCTGACCGGCGAAGCCGGCATCCCGGGAGCCCAGGTGGGCAAGATCGCGATCTTTGACTTCCAGGCCTTCGTGGCCGTGGAGCGCGGGATCGCCAAGCAGGCGTTGCAGCGTTTGAATGACGGCAAGATCAAAGGCCGTTCGTTGCGCGTTCGTATCTTGTAAGGGGACACCGTTTTGCGTTCTACCGAAGTAGTGATTATTGGCGCCGGCGCCGCAGGCTTGATGTGCGCACTGACCGCCGCCGGGCGTGGGCGCAAAGTGATGTTGATCGACCATGCGAACAAGGCCGGCAAGAAGATCCTGATGTCCGGTGGTGGCCGCTGCAATTTCACCAATATGTACACGGAGCCTGCCAACTTCCTCTCGCACAACGCGCATTTCTGTAAGTCCGCCCTGGCCCGTTATACCCAGTGGGACTTTATCGGGCTGGTGGCCAAGCACGGCGTGCCGTACCACGAGAAGAAGCTCGGCCAGCTGTTCTGCGATAACAAGTCCAGCGACATCCTCGGCATGCTCTTGGACGAGTGCATCCAGGTCGGCGTGAGCCTGCACCTGGACACCTCGATCCAGGAAATCGCCAAGCTCGACAGCGGCTACCAGTTGCAGACCACCTTGGGCGAGCTGCGCTGCGAATCCCTGGTGATCGCCACCGGTGGCCTGTCGATTCCAACGTTGGGCGCCACCGGCTTTGGTTATCAGGTGGCCAAGCAATTTGGCCACGAACTGCTGCCGACCCGCGCCGGGCTGGTGCCGTTCACCATCACCGATCAGCTCAAAGACTTGTGCGGCGAGCTGTCTGGCACCTCGGTGGATTGCCTGGTGAGCTGCAACGGCCAGAGCTTTCGCGAGAACATCCTGTTCACTCATCGCGGCCTGAGTGGGCCGGCGATCCTGCAGATTTCTTCGTACTGGGAATCCGGCGACACGGTGGAAATCAACTTGTTGCCCGACCATGACGCCCACACCTGGCTGCAACAGCAACAGGTCGAGCGCCCCAACAGCGAGCTGAAAACCCTGCTGGGCGAGATCTTCACCAAGAAGATGGCCAACCTGCTGGCGGACACCTGGTTTGCGTCCAAGCCGATGAAGCAGTACACCCATGCGGAAATCGCCGACATCGCGCAGAAGCTCGGCAACTGGCAATTGGTACCGGCAGGTACCGAAGGCTATCGCACGGCCGAAGTGACCCTGGGCGGTGTGGACACGCGTGAAGTGTCGTCCAAGACCATGGAATCCCTGAAAAGCCCTGGTCTGTACTTTATCGGTGAAGTGCTGGATGTGACCGGTCACCTGGGCGGCTTCAACTTCCAGTGGGCCTGGGCTTCGGGTTACGCGGCGGCGCAGTACGCCTGATCGGCGCAGTGGAATAAATTTTGCTGTTGGATGTGATCGCCACGCTTGCCGTGGCGTCCTTGATAGCTCAATTTAGCGGCATCGTCCCGGAAGACTCCAGCCTTCATGTCCTCGACCTCGTTCAAGCAGTCCCTGCGCCGCCTGTGGGCGCTGGATAAATTCAGTTACAGCATCCGGGTGTTCATCGCCCTCACCGGCAGCATGGCGCTGTGCTGGTATCAGGATGAAATGACGCTGCTGATCCCGTTGTTCCTGGGGATTATCGCCAGCGCCCTGGCCGAGACAGATGACAGTTGGCAAGGCCGTCTCAATGCCCTGGCGGTGACGCTGGTGTGTTTCAGCATCGCCGCGCTGTCGGTGGAGCTGCTGTTCCCGTATCCCTGGATCTTCGCGATCTCCCTCGCCCTGGCCACCTTCTGCCTGACCATGCTTGGCGCGTTGGGCGAACGTTATGGCGCGATCGCCTCGGCAACGCTGATCCTGTCGGTGTACACCATGATCGGCGTGGACCAGCGCGGTGGCGCGGTCTCGGACTTCTGGCATGAGCCGCTGCTGCTGGTGGCCGGTGCCGCCTGGTACGGCGCGTTGTCGGTACTGTGGCAGGCGTTGTTTTCCAACCAGCCGGTGCAACAGAGCCTGGCGCGGTTGTTTCGCGAACTGGGGCGCTACCTCAAGCTCAAGTCATCGTTGTTCGAACCGATCCGCCAGCTGGATGTGGAAGCGCGTCGCCTGGAACTGGCCCAGCAAAATGGGCGGGTGGTGGCCGCGCTGAATGCCGCGAAGGAAATCATCCTGCATCGCGTGGGCAATGGCCGCCCTGGCTCGAAAGTCAGCCGCTACCTCAAGCTGTACTTCCTCGCCCAAGACATCCATGAGCGTGCCAGCTCATCCCACTATCCCTACAACGCATTGGCCGAAGCCTTCTTCCACAGTGACGTGCTGTTCCGCTGCCAACGCCTGCTGCGTCAACAGGGTAAGGCGTGCCAGACCCTGGCCGAGTCGATCCAGCTGCGCCAGCCGTTCATCTATGACGACAGTTTTGCCGAGGCCCTGGGCGACCTGAACGCCTCCCTGGAACACCTGCGCATCCAGAGCAACCCAGCCTGGCGCGGCCTGCTGCGCTCGTTGCGCGCGCTGGCGGCCAACCTGTCGACGCTGGACCGCCTGCTGGGCGATGCCAGCAACCCCGACAGCCTGGCGGACGCCACCGACAGCAACCTGCTGGACCGCGCCCCGCGCAACCTCAAGGAAATGTGGACGCGCCTGCGCACGCAGATGACGCCCACATCACTGTTGTTCCGTCACGCGCTGCGCCTGTCCCTGGCGCTGACGGTCGGCTACGGCATGTTGCATGCGATCCACGCCTCCCAAGGCTACTGGATCATCCTCACCACGTTGTTCGTGTGCCAGCCGAACTACGGCGCCACCCGGCGCAAGCTCGGCCAGCGGATCATCGGCACTGCCATCGGCCTTACCGTGGCCTGGGCGCTGTTCGACCTGTTCCCAAGCCCCCTGGTGCAGTCGATGTTCGCCATCGCCGCCGGCCTGGTGTTCTTTATCAACCGCACCACCCGCTACACCCTGGCCACCGCCGCCATCACGTTGATGGTGCTGTTCTGCTTCAACCAAGTGGGTGACGGCTACGGCCTGTTCCTGCCGCGTCTGTTCGATACCTTGCTCGGCAGCTTGATTGCGGGCCTGGCGGTGTTCCTGTTCCTGCCGGACTGGCAAGGCCGCCGCCTGAACAAAGTGCTGGCCAACACCCTGACCTGCAACAGCATCTATTTGCGCCAGATCATGCAGCAATACGCCGCCGGCAAAAGCGACGACCTGGCTTATCGCCTGGCCCGACGCAATGCGCACAACGCCGACGCGGCGTTGTCGACCACGCTGGCGAACATGCTGATGGAGCCTGGGCACTTCCGTAAGGAGGCAGATGTGGGCTTCCGCTTCCTGGTGCTGTCGCACACCTTGCTCAGCTACTTGTCAGGCCTCGGCGCACACCGCGAAACCCAATTGCCGGCTGAGGTGCGTGAGCATCTGATCGATGGCGCCGGGAACACGTTGGCAGCGAGTATTGATGAAATCGCCACGGGGTTGGCCAACAAGCAGCCGATTGCGATTCAGAGCGATGCCGAGGAAGCGTTGGCGGCCGAACTGGAGCAGATGCCGGATGAGATTGATGAAGGGCAGCGATTGGTGCAGACGCAATTGGCGTTGATCTGTCGGCAGTTGGGACCGTTGCGCACGTTGGCGGCGCATCTGATCAAAGACACCAGCGCGGCCTGACCTGTGGTGAGCGGGCTTGCCACAAGAGGCAGCCACTACATCCCATGCTGCTTCATCAACCGCGCATAACTGCCATCCGCCTTCATCTTGGCAATCTCCCGGTCAAAGCTGGCGACGATCTGTTCATGCTCGGGGTTCTTCAAGCTCACCAAGATATGCAGGCTGTTTTCACTCAAAGGCTTGGGTAAAAACTCCACCGCATTGCGCACTCGCGCCGACTCGCGGGAGAGGTAATAACGCGCCACATATTCATCCTCCACGGTCAGCCGCACCCGCTGCGCCGCAAGCATGCGCACGGCCATGGCGAAGTTATGCACCGGCACTTTCTGCAACTGCGCATCGCCATCGAACGCCGCCGAATAGGCATACCCGCGCACCACGGCGATGGGGTAGTCGTGCAGTTGCTCAAGGTTCTGGAATGCAATGGGATCGTCACGCCGCTTAATGAAACGCACGCGGTTGAGCAGGTATTCGCCGGAAAACTGCCCCAGCTGCGTGCGCGCATCGTCGTACCAGGCGTTCACCAACACGTCATAACGCCCGTCGCCCACCCCCATTAATGCCCGGGCCCAGGGCACCTGTTCGAAATCACTGACATAACCCGCGCGGGCCAGGGCGGTGCTGACAATATCGGTGGCCAGCCCGCCATTGATCAAAGTGGCGTCAGTAAACGGCGGCCAGGCATCCGCTACCAGACGCAGACGCTGTGCGAAGGCCGGCTGGGCCAGCAACAACACTCCAATCAAAGCAACGGCACGAGAGAATCGCGGCATGCTCAAAGTCCTTGGCAGGCAGGCGGTAGCCTTAGCTCAGGCGAGGCCTGAGGTTCTAACAGTAGCTCAGATTACACAAAGAAACCGGCGCCGGACGCACTCAATGATGGCAATTTGATTTCACTCACAAAAATAGTCGATTTAGACACAAACGGCTGCCGCGCTTACTATCCGCAGCAGACATCTATAAGAGAACACGCCATGACCGTTGAATGGGTTTGCAAGCACCACGATGACCTGGGCAAGGAGCAGCTCTACGCCATCCTGCGCCTGCGCAACGAGGTTTTTGTTGTCGAGCAGAAATGCGTTTATCAGGACCTCGACGGACAGGATCTGTCGGGCGACACCCACCATCTGATGGCCTGGCAGGATGACCAGTTGGTTGCCTACCTGCGCCTGCTGGACCCAGAAACCCAAGGTGGTGACGTGGTAATCGGCCGCGTGATTGTGGCGCCGGTAGCGCGTGGCACCGGGCTGGGGCATCGGATGATGGAAGAAACCCTCAAGCGGATTGACGATATCTGGCCACAGACGCCGATCTTCCTGTCAGCCCAGGCGCATTTGCAGGGTTACTACGGGCGTTACGGGTTTGTGGTGGCGGGTGAGGAATATTTGGAAGATGACATTCCACATATTGGTATGCGGCGCGCTTGAGGGCCTCTTCGCGAGCAAGCCCGCACATTTGACCGGGTACTACCTTTGTAATGCGGTCGAATGTGGGAGCGGGCTTGCTCGCGAAAGCGTCAGCCCAGCCACCGAAGGACCTCAGGGATACCCCAACACCTGCTTGATCACCGCCAGATTCTCCTCGATCCAAACCCGATCGATCGCCCCCCAGCTGCGAATCCGATAGTGCCCGGCATGGTTGCGGGCACCGTCTTCCTGCTCGAACTCACACACAATGTCCAAGTCGGCCAACGCCGCTATCGTGTCCTGCGCCGTGCGCCGAGGCATGCCGGTGGCGTCGGTCAATGCTGGAACGCTGCTGGCCTGGCCGCTGTCGATCAAGTAGGCCACGTACAGGCGGCGGTAAAAGCTGCTCTTGGTCTTGCTCACATCCATGGTCGGTCGCCTTGTGCGGTCAGGGTTTGCCCTGCAGGTCGCGGTACCTGAGGTAGACGCGCAGGTCGAATTCCACCTGATGGTAGCCCGGCATCATGTACTCACAGAGTTTGTAGAACGCTTTGTTGTGGTCCGATTCCTTGAAGTGCGCCAGCTCGTGGACCACGATCATGCGCAGAAACTCCGGCGCGGCCTCCTTGAACAGCGCGGCAATGCGAATCTCTTTCTTGGATTTAAGGTTGCCGCCCTGCACCCGCGAAATCGTGGTGTGCAGGCCGAGTGCGCGGTGGGTCAGGTCCAGGCGGTTATCGAACAGCACCTTGTCGATGGCCGGTGCATTGCGCAGGTGCTCCTGCTTCAAGGCCAGGGCGTAGGCGTACAGGGCCTTGTCGTTCTGCACAGCGTGGCGTTCGGGGTAACGTTGCTCCAGGTAAGCACCCAACTGGTCCTTGGCGATCAGCTGGCGCACTTGTTCCTGGAGGGCGGCGGGATAGGCCTGTAGGTATTTCAGCGCGGTCATGGGGTCTGCAACAGGTTCGGATGGCCGCCAGTGTAACGAATTCAGCCCAGGCGAGCGCGGCACCAGTCGGTCACTTCCTCGGCCATCAACGGCTGGGCTGCCAGCGGGCCTTGGATAAACGGGCAACCGTTGGCCTTGAGCCATTGGGCTTGCTCCTGGGTTTCGACGCCCTCCGCCACCACCACAACCTCAAAATGCCCGCACAGTTCGATAATGCTGCGCGCCATCACCGCGTCCCGCGCGGAACCCGGCAGGCGCGCGACCAATTGCGGGTCGAGCTTGAGCGTATCGAACGCCAGGTCGCGCAGATGCGCCAGGGAACAATTGCCCAAGCCAAAGTCATCCAGCGCGGTGCGCACACCGATCTGGCGCAACAACTTGAGCTGCTTGGTCGACTCTTCAAGGTTACTCATCAGGCAGTCTTCGCTGATTTCGACCTCCAACTGCCGCCCCTGCAACCCATGTCGCTCCAGTACCTGCTGCAGTTGGCTGGCCAGGTTGGGCATATTGAACTGGTTGCTGCTCAGGCTCACGCTCAGCACCAATTCATCATCAAACGTGGTTTTCCAGGCCTGGCGTTGCGCGGCGACCTGTTGGTAAATCCAGGTGCTGAGCTGGCTGATCAACCGCGCCTCTTCCAACAACGGCAGAAACAGCCCCGGCGGCACATCGCCAACACTCGGATGCTGCCAGCGCAACAGCGCTTCGACGCCGCGCAGGCGCCCATCGTCCAGAGAAACTTGAGGCTGATAGACCAGGGTGAAATCCTTGTTCTGGATTGCCGTGCGCACACTGTCTTCCAGCATCAGCCGCGAGCGGGCGCGGCCGTTCATTTCCTGGTCGTAATAGCGATACTGCTGACGGCCCGCACGCTTGGCTTCGTACATGGCAATGTCGGCGGCGCGCAGCAGGCCATTCAAGTCCGAACCACAATCCGGGAACGTGGCGATGCCGATGCTGACACCGAGCATCACATCCAGGCCCTCTATCTGCTGGCAGATCGATACGCGTTCGATCAGTTTTTCTGCAATCTTCGCCGCCTGCTCGGGATACTCCAGCTCCAGCAGCGCGGTAAATTCGTCGCCGCCCATGCGTCCGAGGATGTCGCCGGCCTGCAGGCAACCCTGCAATTGTTCCGACACCCAGCGCAGTACCCGGTCGCCAGCGTCATGCCCCAGGGAATCGTTGACCCGCTTGAAGCCATCCAGGTCCAGGTACAGCAACACCAGCGACTGCTCAGTGCGTTCACTGCGCAGCAAGGTGTTCTCAACTGCCTGGTAGAAACCGCGCCGGTTCAGCAGCCCGGTCAAGGGGTCCGTAACGGCCTGGAATTCCAGTTGCTGGTGCAGGTGACGCACCTCGGACATGTCCAGCACCGTCACCACCATCGCCTTCTGCTCCGCAGGCAACGGCGCGCACGACAACGCCACCGGCACCTGCTGACCACGGCTGGTACGCAGGATCGCATCATGCAGGCGCCAGGTCTCGCCCTGGCCGTAAGCGGCATACATCGACGAGTCCAGCCATGTCGGCACATGGGGTTTTTGCAGGAAACCCAGGAATTCCTCGCCTTGCAGCTCGTCCAGGGTGGCATTGAGCAAACGCGAGATCGCCGGGTTGGCGTACTCGATCACGCCGCCTTGGCCCACCACCAGAATGCCTTCGGCGGCATTGTCCAGCACCGAGGCGTTGAAGGCACGGGCGGACTCCAGGTCATGACTCAAGCGCTGCAAGGCTCGGCGGTTGCGCTGGTGCTCCAGCAATGCCTGGACCTTGGGCTTGAGAATATGCGGGTCGAAGGGCTTGAACAGGTAGTCGATGGCGCCGCTGGCGTAGCCTTCCAGCACGGCGGCTGGGGACTGGGCGTTGGCGCTGAGGAAGATGATCGGGGTCATCCGTGTGCGCTGGCTGCCGCGCATCAGGCGGGCCACTTCGAAGCCGTCCATGCCGGGCATTTTCACGTCCAGCAGCACCAGGTCGACGTCATGCTGCAGCAACAATTCCAGGGCTTCCAGGCCAGACGCCGCCGTGATGACCTGCCAGTCTTCACGCTGCAGGAGCGCACGCATGCTGAGCAGATTCTCCGGGTAGTCATCAACCACCAGAAGAACCGAACTGCCATCGCCGTGATGTGGAGCGCATTCCATGCTACGTCTCTTCCTTGGGAGCCATTCCGGTCAATTCTGACAGAAAACCCGGACAAACTCTGAGGCCTCACTCTAGCCCCGGTTCCGAAAAATCAGAAGTAATGGCGGTGCCATCATTGCGCCAATTTTCAGGAAGCCGACTAACGGTCAATGCCTGGAGCCCACGGATCATGGGAAACATGGCTTTTTGACACTTCCTTGACGCCAATAAATTGCCAGCAAACGTTTAACAAGACGGTTAACACCACCTATAAAGAACCTGTCTGGCCCAAGGGCCTTAGCCTACACCTCTCTGTAAAAAGGCCTACGCCATGATCGACCTTTCCACCTGGAACCTCAGTATCCCTGTCGGCTCCCCGCCCGCGACCATCGAAACTCCCAGGCTGATGAGCGGCTTCAACGACCAGTATTTCCAGGCCGAAGGCAGCAACGTGCAATTCTGGACCCCCGTCACCGGCACCCGCACTGAAAACGCGGTGTACCCGCGCAGTGAATTGCGTGAGACCTATGCCGATGGACGCCTGCGTAACTGGACCTACCCGGATGCGGACAACTTCCTGCGCGCCACGTTAGAGGTCAACCAGGTGCCGTCCAGCGGCAAGATCGTGATTGGGCAGATCCATGCCTATGACAGCCAGAAACCACTGATCAAACTGGAGTATCAATTCAAGGAAAAAACCCAGACCGGCAATATCGTCGCCAAGGTGCGCATGCGCCCGGATGATGGTGAAGGGCGGGTGATCATCGTGGCCTCGAATGTGCCGCTGGAGAAGAGCTTTACCTATGTGATCAACCTCAATAAGGCCGGGCTGCTCAGTGTGTATGCGGCGGATGGGGAGTGGAATGAGCGCATTGGCGCGGCGTGGGGCAGCAAGCCTCTGTATTTCAAGGCGGGGGCGTATGTGCAGGACAACAGTGGGGATAGCAAGGAAGGGGCGCGGGTGACGTTTGCGAAGTTGGATATTGATCACGACTGAGCATCGCTCCCTGTCGTGTAGGCCCTATCCGAACGAGCCAGAGATCAATCACCTTTTTGAACACGCCAGCGATCCCTGTGGGAGCCGGGCTT